>LGEU01000034.1 GCA_001507955.1 Methanobacteriaceae archaeon 41_258
TAAAGGTTGGGGATCATTGTCTCCTGGATTGTGTCTTCTATTTTTGCTTCTCCACTTATAATGGAATATATTGTCGAATTTAATTCTGCTTTGTTGACTCCAAAACCCGTTGTTGCATTTGCTTGGGGGTCTATATCAACTATTAGGACTTTTTTGCCCAAGATTGAAAGTGCAGTTGATAGATTTACTGCGGTGGTTGTTTTACCGCAACCTCCTTTTTGGTTTATAATGGATATTATTTCACCCATGGAAAACCTCCAAGTAATAAGTTCTAAATTATCATTTATAAAGTATACCCTCTAACTTACAAGTTATAACTTATAACGAGTGGGGGGTCCCCATTCTAAACTTTCCAAACTTCGCCACTGTCAGAAATTGATTCTTTCAGAAATCCTCATAGGTAATGTAAGTGGCCTGAAAGGCATCCCATTTACTTCATTTTTCACCATAGAAATAAAATCTCCCAATTTCATAATCTTCTTTGCACCAGTTTTTCTAATGTTCACTGTAAACTCAGCACCTTCAAGTTCTCTGTCACCTATAACTATAATATATGGTATCCATTCCTTGGCCGCATCCCTTATTTTTTTACCAACACTCTCCGCCCTATCATCCACATCGACCCTGATACCTTCACTTTTTATCTTTTCAGCAATCTTCAGTGAATAATCAACATGCCTTTCTGCAACTGCTATTATCCTAACCTGGGTTGGTGAAAGCCATACAGGGAACATCGGAGGCTTTTCACCCATTTCAATAGCTGCTTTTTCCAATAAACTACATATTACCCTTTCTATGCTCCCAGTGGGACTGCAATGGAGTATTATAGGATTTCTATCAGTTCCGTCCTCTTCAAGGAATGTTATATCAAATCTTTTCCCACTTTCAACATCTATTTGCACAGTTGGATTTTCTATTGGCCTTCCAAGATAATCTATCGCTGCAAAGTCCATTTTAGCTATCCAATAATGTTTTCTTTCAGGTAAAAGCTCCAAGAGGGTGGGCTTGTTAACTTTATTCACAATTGAATGTATCCAATCCTTGTAATCTTCGTAGAAATCTTCTGTCGCTCTGAATATCACCTCATAGTTGACATTGAAATCCTTGGAAGTCTTAAGACAAATTTCAACTTGCTTTTCAAATTCTTCGAGTGCTTGTCCCATGTCTCTACATACCGTGTGGAGGTCTGGCATGGTAAAGCCCCTAAGCCGCTTAAGACCCACCACTTCACCTTTTTTCTCTAATCTGAAACTGTAAGTTGAAAGCTCATACACTCGTGCTGGAAGATTTTTCCATGTTAAAAAGGAATCTGATAATATCCTGAAGGCCCCGAAACAGCAAGCATATCTGAGCATTAACTCTTTCTTGTTTTTCATTCTGTATTGTCTTTCTCCGAACTTTTCAGCATGGACCCTTATTGCTTCATCTTCTAGATCATACATTATTGGGGTTTCGACAGGCATGGCACCTTGAGATGTTACGAGTATGTAAACATAATCTGCTAAAAGATCCCTTATAAGACGCCCTTTTGGGTACCAGCGAAGATGCCCCACATCTGCTGAAGGTTCGTAATCGGCTAGTTTCTTTTCCTTCATGAGTTTAACATGTGGCGGTTCCCCACCTCTACTTTCTAAGGTGCCTAGTTCATAGTCTACAAGGGATTTGAAGTCTCTGTTTTCAAATTCAAAATCTTGAGGGTTTATAAGCTTTCCTTTATCGATAATGAACCATTTTGATTCTAGTTCTTCAACGGCCTTTTCTGGTTTAGCTTCCGCTCTTATTGTCCTTGAAAGTTCAGATAATGGGTGGCCTTTACATGATATTTCAAATGCTTTGTACCAGCCGAATGGGGCTCTTGAAACTTTGAAGCCTTCATTTTTTAGCGCTGTTTCCATTTTTTTCAAGATTTTTTTCGCCATTTCAGGTGAACTTAAGGATGAACTGAGATGAGCATAAGGGTATATGACAATTTCTTTGGCATTTACTTTGGTAAAGATCCTCTTTATTTCATCAACGGCATTTTCGACTACAGATGTTGGATTGGTTTCATCTTCCTTTTCTATGGCTGTGAAAACTACAAGTGATTCCTTAAAGGATCCTTTCCTCATCTTCTCAGGTATGTCCTCCGCTATCCTTGTTTTTTCTCGTGTCTTATATTTCAGATAATCTGCGTGGATTAAAAGTATTCTCATTTAATCACCCTGTTTAGAGTATTTAACGTTCCGTTAGCGGGATATGGAACTTTTCTTTTAAGGATTTCCATACTTTATCAAATATTCTATGAATAGTTTTCGGTGATTTCTTGGTATTGGTTCCACACTCCAATGGCAGTTTCAAGTGGGTGAACCATTTTCTCTGAATTTTACGAAAACCCACCTTCATCTCCTGAAGGGTCTCGGACTATCATTTTTTGATAGGTGGTATATACATGATACTTTAAACTTTTACTTCTTGATTTCAATAAATCCTTTACTTTCAAGGGATGAGAATATCATAAAAATCAGGTCAATAATTCTGGAAATATCATTTGAATGTTCTTTTAATCCGCTAAAGGACTAAAATCAAAAAACAGGGAACCCTTTATGATAGGATGGCTTTCATGTAATTATTTCACCTTCCTTTTTGGGGCTTATGATTTTTATTTTGTCTTTTTCTAATGTTTTGAATTTTTCTTTGTTTTCTGTGTGTACAGGGTAAACTTTCTCTGGTTCTATTTCCCTTATCGCCTCTAGTATCTCTGGACCTGATGCGTGGCCTGATGCATGCATTCCCTCTTCTATCAATGTTAGGTTGAAGTGCTTGAGCCAATTTTTCACTTTCACATAATCTATTATCATTTCTTCGTCGAACGGTTCTGTCATGGATCTTATATAGATTCCTTCTTCAGGTTTAATGTCAATTAGTTCTTTGAGTTCGAAGAAATCGCATCTGAAAATGTATTCTCCTGGTTCTTCTTGAAGATCCTTATAGGTTATGGTGTTCTCGAGGTCTAAGAATTCCCGCTCCCACTTATCATAATCTCTTCTGATATAGTATGGGTTCATTTTTTCTATTTCTGATGCCGGGATCCACTCTCCATTGAAACATGTGCATGATTCTCCTATAAGCCCCCAGTTTTTTCTTGGGATATAGATGGCAACTTCATCCAAGCCTGGATAATCTCCTATTAGCTGTTCTAGTATGTAAGCCTGCTTTAAATTCACAACAAGTGTCCTGTCAGTGTTTTTCGCCACGTTATAAAATGTTAGTAGTCTATCAAGGTCTCTTAAAGGATAGTCCACTGCCACGAAACCTTTAAAGCTTGATATGATCTTTGTGGCTTTTTCTTCTATGTCTCTTTCTGTTATGCTTTTGTTGCTGTCTATTCTTGTGCCTTCTGTGATCATGGTCGTGGGACTGGCCCTTCTAGCCTCTTTAACAAACCTCTTACTTTCCTTTTCTCTTCTACCATGAAACCTTAAATCGCCTGTATAAACTATAGCTTCTTCACTTGTCTCTATTATGTGACTTGCTGCTCCTGGTAACGAATGATCTACAGGTGCAAATTTCACTTTAATTTCCCCAACCTCAAAATCCTCATAAGATCCTATTACTCTTATTTCTCTTTCTATCCGGGCTTTTCTTCCTTCTAATCTTTTGTATCCGCTGTCACGTGCCTTTGGGATGAAATGGAATGTTTTCTTTAGGGTTGTTAGGTCTGTGAATGATGTTTTGCTCGTCTCTTCGATGGCCTTCATGATCACATATGATTCCCTGGTCATGTAAATTGGTATGTCTTCTCTTAGATGGTGTATGTATGCTGAATGGTCCATATGCGAATGACTTAACAATATGCCATCAATGCTTGGCCCCTCATCTTTAATGCCACAATGTCTTAGATAATCTTCTCGATAAATACCTTTTATCCAGGGTAGGAGGCCTAATTCAACAAAATCTAAGATTCCGTTACATTTTCGGGGTTGCAAGAACTCTGAGAGAAACCTTTTGGCTTGAGAAAAACTCATCCCAAAATCTAAAAATAGCCTACCTTTGTCTTTGATTAGTATTTTGTTGCCGCCGATTTCATCCACCCCACCATAAAAACTGAGGGATGTCATAAACATACATCTATAAATAAACAATAAAATACTATATGAGTTTAAATGGGGGCTGCACGTTTATGAAAGTTGAGTTGAGTGCGGAACAAAAAAGGAGAATAAAAGATTGTTTTGGGAAGCTCTATCCAACCTATAAGGAAAGTGAGGAGTTCAAACAATATAATGAATCTGTTTTATCGCATATATCTTATTTTAGGGAGAAACTTCCAAAGAAAGTGGATGATTTTTCAGAGATTGATCTTGTGGAAGTATTATCAAATACGTTCACAATGAACATGCCAGGAAGTCCTCAATATCGTGCTCAAAAAATGATAGCAGAGAATGGAATCCAAAGGATTAGAAAGGCATTTAAGATTCTCTTGGACACTTCTATGCCACCACATGAAAGGTACGGAAAAATTCGGAAAATGAAGGTCAAAGGCATAGGACCCGTCATAATAACAGAAATGTTAGCATATCTCCATCCACATGAATGCGCCACGTGGAATAACGTAAAATCCAGAAAAAAGGCCCTCAGTATCTTTAACATAGACATTACCAAATGGAAAACCACACTAAATCCACAAGAATATAAAACCTTCAACGAAATACTAAAAGCAATCCAAAAAGAACTGAACGTCCAAGAACCAGAAATAGAAAAAATGGGCCTACTATTCACAAATTACTTCATTCTTAAACTAGGCCAGCAAAGTAGGGAGCCAGAATCAGAAGTAGAATTTAGTCATGACGAAATAAGAGATCGAGTAAGGGATATAGGCTCAATGTTAGGTTTTGATGCCGAAACAGAAGTCACAATTGCACCCGGTGCAAGAGTCGACGTAGTATGGAGCGCCAAAATCGGAAACCTCGGAATCGTAAATTATATCTTTGAAGTCCACAAATCAGGGTCCATTGACAGTCTCCTCATGAACTTACAGAAGGCCAAGAGAAGCCCAACAGTACAAAAGGTTGTTGCAATATCTGATAAAGTGCAGTTAGAAAAAATAAAAGAGGAGTCTGAGGGGTTGCCGGAAGAGTTTAGACGTGACCTCACATTCTGGCCAGTAGAAGAAGTTTTAAAGGTTGCGGGGTATCTTGAATCTGCCATGAAGATTATTGATGGTCTCAATCTGACGCCGGAACCGTTTAAGTGACTTATTCTTCTTTGGTGGATCCTTCTATTGCTTTCCTTTTAGTTAATTTTTCCAGGATGATCTCGAGTATACTCCTGTTTTGTAGTCTTTCTACTTCGTTTTGTAGGTGGCTGACTTCTTTTTCCCTTTTCTTGTAGACCTCTTTCAGGTGTTTGTATTCGTTTTTTAGTTGGTTTAATTCTATTGTCAGTTCATTGTTTTTTTTTTCTAGTAGTTTTTGGTATTTTTCATGGGTTTCTATGAGTTTTTGGAATTCGGTTTTGGGTGTTATTATTACTTCTTCTTCGCATTTGAAGGCTTTTGATTCGACTTCGTCTTTTTTAGGTTGATTGTGTATTGTCTTGTATTCTCTTTTTTTGTGTTTGTATTTTCGCTCATAACGCCTGATGATGGACTCTATAAACTTCATATTGTATTCTACGTGGATATGTTATATTCAATGATGTAAAGCTCCCTACTTGTCGTGGAAACATCAGCCATATCGTAATCGGCGAAGACAAGATCGTTATTGAAACAAAAAATTACAGCGGCCATTACATAATAGATGGAGGCACCTGGTACAAGGTTAAAGGAGATGAAGAAATTGAGCTTTACAAGGATCCTGGCAGACAAGTCAAATATAATATCCTAAGACTCAAAGAATTCCTGCGAGAAAACGGGATCAGAAAGAGAATATGGATGGAAGCCATAATAGTCATGATAAACAACAATGCAACAATACACAAACAACCCCCTGATTACACAGTCTTGGGGGCCAGTTAAACTGCCCACATATATCACAAAGACAAAAGGAAGAATAAGAGACATTAGCACGATAATAAACATAGCTAGACTGATTAAACCATACACGACGGAATTATCATTTGTAAGAGTAGAAGATTAACAGAAATTTTCTTTTCCCTTGTAAAAACCAGGAAAAAATGAATAAGGAAAGTTTAGGCTGTGAGTCTTTGTTGCAGCTGTTCAGAAACTATCGTATCAAACGAAAACATTAACCACTTTGACTTCTCTGTATCCAAAACAAAATATTCTCCTGCATCTTCTAGTGCATGTAGTGGGTATACCGTTGTCATGACCTGATACGTTAAAAGATAAGGCTTTGCCTTAAATTTATATGCGAGTGTCTTAAACTTCCATATGTGCCTTTTCTTTATCTTGAACCTGTCATTATACGGTAACAGTAGTAAAAATATGTATACTGCTTCACCATCACCTGCGATCGCAATGTATGATTCAGCATCCCTCAACAATTTCATCTCGAAATCGTACTCTTTCAGTTCATTTTTAATCTCCGTAATCTTTGTCACCCTCTGAAAATTTTCAACACCTGACAATATCATCCAACCTCCACCAACTTTAAAAAAATAATTCCCGCGCCCGGAGGGCGCGGACAATCCATTATGGGGGTGGGCTGGGCGGGATTATAATGCCTATGTATAGACTATCTGGAATTGGTTGTTTATCGTGGCCCTGGTGATTCTTTTAATGGCTTGTCTTTGCCGGCCCTTCACCTTTTGGACTGTCGTGGTCTTGCTGTTTTCATGTGCTATGCTTTTCAGTTTTTGTGTGTATTGTATTGTCTTGGCGGTGCGTTCAGCATTGTATGTGTATTGTGTGATTTTGATGGTGGCGTTGCGGTGTAGGTTTCCGAGGCTTATTGTTCGGGTTCCACCTGCTCCAAGGTAGAAGTTGTAGCTTCTTTTTATTGTCTTTGACCCGTCTATGATGGTTATGTAGATTACGTGGCGTTGTCTTACACCTGTTGGGTTGGATATGATTAGTTGTATTTTGTTGGTGTCTGTTATTCTGAGTGCGGTTGTGGGGCTGGCCTGGAATATGGAGAGTAATGATAGGTCACAGGTTGTATTGGTTGTGATGTTGTATGTGCCCGCGGCAGAGTCTGGTTTAACTTTTAATGTGAGTACCAGTGTAGCGTTTTCACCAAGTGCATCATCGCTTTCGTTGTCATCATTGTTGTATGTTAGTGTTCCTATTGTCCATATCCCGGTTTGTGGGTTGAATGTTCCCTTAGTGGCTGTGTGTGATTGGTATTCTACATTGCTTGGCAGGTTTATTTGCATTTGTGTATTGGTTGCATTTTCAACTCCCATGTTCACGACCGTAACCGTGTAGTTGAAGGTTTGGCCGGGCGATAGGCTGCCGGGTACTCTTGCTGTGCTTTTCAGGTCTGTGAATGGTACGTCAATGTCTATCCTGGCGTAGTTGTTTGTCCAGTTTTCGTCATTGTTTGCGCGGATGTAGAAATGTCCTGTGAGTGTTCCTGTCCCGTTTACGAGGCAGTTCAATGTTAGTGTTGCCATGCCATAATAGTCGTCTCCAAGATACCATGTTCCGTTTTCGTATGTTCCGTAGTCTACTGTTGCTTGTTCTTTTTTGAGTCGTGGTGTGATGTATGTTTGTACTGTCATGTTGTCTACGCTGTAGCTTTCGTTGTTTGGCGTGGTATTTACTGTAATTTCTATTTGGACATGGTCACCGATTTTTGCGGTCGTTTGGTTCGCATTTACTTCGTAGAAGTAGGCATCTGCTGCTGATGCCGATCCTGCCATGACAAATAGCAGGACAAAACCCAATAGTATGGGCATATATCTCATAATTTTTTCACCTCCCAAGATTTCATACGATAATATATTTTACAAGAATAGTATTATATGATTTCGGGCCCGAAAACGGCTCAGATTCTGAAAAAGACAACGAATTATTTCCCATATTTCGGATAAAAAATTAAAAAATAGAATGTGTAAAATAAAAGTTTCAAATATCAAACTTGGCAAGTACTAGACCGCTGAGTGTCATGAAAACAGAAATTATTGCATACGTCATTGGAACTCCGGTAGGTTGCATTGGCACAGACTCTGCAACCACGTCCCCACCAGATTGATCAAAGGCTTGTTTTTTCTACTTCCCCATCATCTTCGAAACTTTCATCGAAGTCTTCTACATTATCTGCATCGTCTTCAAGACCTTCATCAAGGTCTATTAACTCTATATCCTCGTCGTTTTCTTGTGCCGTTACTGTGTCCGCACCAATGGCCGCGCCAAGTACACACAACAATAACAATGTGACCAGCGCATTTTTTACTCTCAAAGCCTTCACCTCCAAATTTTATAGTAATATATTATCATAAAATAGTATTATATAGTTTTGGGCCCAAAATGAAGAGAACTTCACCAAAACAAATAATCCCGCGCACGGAGCGTAAGCGGAGGGGCGCGGACTATTCATAGGGTGAGTGAGGATGGAATATTGTTTATATTATGTTCCAGGGAAAGCCTGCATACATAGGCGAGGCCATTCAAAAAACTGGATTTTTTCTTATGTAACAATTACACTTATATACATGTTACATAAGACAAGTAGATGATACAAAAGAGCTGGCCATTGATGGTCAAATTTCCTTGAACTGGAAAACACAATTTCTGCTTTGACAAGAAACTGCACTTGTAATAGGGGGCCGAGTCGTTCACGGCCTCTTTTGTGCTTATTGCAGGAATTGGTGCTTTACAGTTTTCAGAAAGAAAAAATGCCAAGGTCGTGAACAACATTACTTTACTTACGGGTGGTTACGAGCTCGTTGTGAAAAACAGGAAGCTTTTGGTTATCCTTTGCAACAAATTTAGATATTGAGCTCATATTTTACCCATCTACCTTTTATTCTCATGTGAAAAATGGGCTCCCTCCAGTGGGCTCATTTTCAAATCCATTATTTTTTGTTATAGATCAGAATTGTCCATCGAATCGGAAAAATTTTATCTTAGAGTTTGGTTCATATCTTATTGTAGGTTGGATAGCCCATTATAGGTGTTAAGATGGAATATCTAGAATATTGCGGTTGGTCAGATGAATCCAGCCATAATGTGGGGAGATTTAGAGCAATTGGGATGATAAGCCATCCATACGATATGACAAATGAACTTGAAGAGAATATAAACAAAATTATTGCTAATTTCTGTGATGGAGAAGAATTGAAATGGGCCAAAATCAACAACTTTAAATTCGAAGCATATAAAAATATTATAAATTATTTTTTGGAAGATTTAGATCCAGAACAAATTCGCGTGGATGTTTTAAGGTGGGACACTGAAAACAGCCGTCATAACATACAGAAGCGCGACGATAACAAAAATTTGCAGATGATGTACTATAAACTTTTTAAAGACGTTGCATTTCGTTGGCCACATGGAAAATGGAACTTCTTTCTTGATGAAAACGAAATCATTAATTGTGATGAATTAAAACGTTATTTGGGTAAAAGCAGGGTGAATATAAAAACCATCAAAGAAGTGAATTCTAAGGACAATCCTTTGATTCAAGTGGCAGATTTTTTTACAGGAATGAGTGTTTTTTCTAAAAAGAATTTTAAGAATCTCAACCGATATAAAGATCCCCATCAGAAAAGGCTGGTCCCTTTGGAAGATAATGACCTCTCTAAAAAGTATAAATTGCGCTGTGAAATCATTAATTATTTTTACAAAAAATGCAAGGATCTGAAAAAGGGCGTAAGCCTTAAAAGTGGGGAAGGACTATGGACACCAAATCCTAAAAATACTAACCTAAATTTCTGGCATTATGAGCCACAGGTTGAAGAAGACAAGGCGCCTACAAAGTAACTTATAATAATTTGTTGTTATAGTGAGAGGAATTATTAAGAAGCCATTCCAAGGAAATTTTCAGAAATATAAGCATATGACCTACTCACAAACTCATGGTTTAAATGTGAGTTTATCAAAATGCATGTGTAAGGGTGTGGTTCTGATGCCCTATCAAGTATGTGATAGTTGTGACATTCTTTATCCCATATCTGAGGACGAGGAAGTATTTGAATTTTGTAGGTGTGATGGTAATCTCAGGTACTATGGGAGTCTTCTTGAATATTTCGAGGATGTGGAAGGATCAGAGCTTGTGAGAAAGGTTATAAGGTTGCAAAGGACTTACACTGAACAAAGCTTATGATTATAGGTTAATAGAGATAATAGGGGCGTTTATGGGTATAATAGGCTTTGGCTGATAAACGGGTTTTTATTGGCCATTCTTAGCGTCTTTGCAGGGATCATGATATTTTTATATGGTATGAAAGAGGGGTATAGTTGGAGGAGGGGGATTAAAAGGAAAAAAAGTGGTAAATGGATTCTTAGAAAGGTTATCTCAAGGTTATTTTGTTTTTTGTGATGTGAAATTACCTGGGAGCAAAGGGAATGTTGATAATGTGGTAATTGGACCAAACGGGATCTTCGTAGTTGAAACTAAGAATTATACCGGAGAATATTTCATAGAAGGAGACAGTTGGTACATGAAAAAAGGCAGCCCACTAACACAAAGACTGATAAAGATACACAAAAGCCCTGGCAAACAGGCCAAATCCAATGCAAAAAAACTTAAGAGACTTTTTAACAGGAGAGATAAGCACCTACGGACCCTCTAAACCATGGGTCCATGCTATTGTCGTTCTCGTAGGCCAAAAACCAAAAACAGTGAAAACAGAATACTACACAATTCTACAACCCCACGAAGTGATAGACTTTATCATAAAAAAGAAAGGAAGACTCACAAGGGATTTCGAGGAAGAATCCATAGAATCAGTCGCCTATTACAGCAAACAAATCTCATTCTATGCCCCCTAAAAACCTCCTCTAATCCCAAATCTTTAATCCTCCCCCTCTTATTTACCTTTGAAACTGTGTCCAGCAAATGAAGGCCCTCTAATAAGCCTGCATTGACCTAATGTTTGTATCATTGTAAAATATTGCAAGACTTTCCAAAAATCTCTGGACAAGGGATAGAATCACCACGAGCCTTGCGGGAAGCGGCTTTTTGTAAAGGCTTGCAGGAAACACGGTCTCTAATGCTTTAGCAGGAAAGTGAGAACATTTGCTGGCTCCTGCAAATGCCTATCCTCTTTTTTGTGTTAATCATGGTTATCAGAAAGCGCCTGGCTACCAGGAAGATAAAAATGAGAGTAGGACGTGAGTGTCGTGTTAGTAACTTCGATGCATGATTTCCACGCTCTCACCTCTCCAGTCTTCTTTTGAGCAAAAGACGGTTTCTCAGTGCTTTTCGAAATGTTAGTGAAAAGTCAGCACCGGTTCAGCAGCAAGTCAGTGGATCTTAATCATCACTCCATGATTTTTGCCTCTCCGACCTTCTTCTGAAAAAAGGAGACCTATCTGCGGTTTTATGGATGCTAGTAGCCGGTCAGTCTACTGACTGGCTCGAGAAAAAAGAATTAAAAAATGGAGGATCCTTCAGTCTATTTTTTCACTTTTAACGATCTTATGATGTCTTCGGCAATATCTTTAACGTTAGGTCTTCCTTCCAAGAATGTTACCATAAAAACCATTCCGTTTTTCTGGAACACATACGATCTGAAACCTCCCCCGCTGTATACGTCGCATTCCACTCCATCAATATTCTCGCTTGGCAGCTGAACACTGAGAAGCGAACGTATGTTTTCAATTTCTTGAAGGGTTCTGTTCGTGTAGACGTCGATTATTACACAATCAAGGGGCATTGCATTGCTGCCGATGACCACCACTTCACTCTCCCCCAAGGGCCCTGAATTTGAATGGTTTACAATGTCCCAGTCATGTGGATATTGGAAGCTTATGTATGTGCCGTCAAAAGTCTTTGGTAAGGTGTACCATGCCGCCAGAATAACCAAAACACATATTAAGATGGCGACCAAAATTTTCCACGACATAATAAAACCACCATCACACCACCATATAATATAAAACAAAGGCATTTTTCACGTATATCTCTTGTGATATTGGTAATTATCGCAACAGGCTAAAGGCCCCCGCTTTGCGATCCAAGACCATCAGGGCTTTTCTCTCCCCCGAGATAAGTTTCTCGTTTCCTGCACCGGCTTCTAAGGCTTTGTTTTCCCTTTCTTCTTTGATGTTCTTTTCTTCGTTAAATCCATCTATAACGAACAAAAAACACCAGACCAGACCAAAAATATAAATGTAAAGACCAACATACACCACATCATACCAAAGAAATGAG
>LGEU01000035.1 GCA_001507955.1 Methanobacteriaceae archaeon 41_258
GGTTTTTTCACCGATAAAAAACGAGGAGAAAGCCTTTTTTAGGATTTGAAGGCTTATGAGAGACCCACTAATTAACGTATAATGGATAAGCTTTCTCCATTCTTATTTATAATTTTAAAAGTCAGTTGGAACTTTATTTCCCTAAAAAGCTTGTCATAGATAATTTAGTATAGACTGGTCATTCTTTACCTACATTAAAACAATATCACCCAAGGTTCATTACAAATATCACGCACCAAAAGGAAGTTATATCCTCAACTAATAACATGAAAGCTTAGTAATAAAAGAATTAAAGATTTACATTACACATTTGGCCTATAATATCTTTTCCCCAAATATCTTAAAATTGGATGATTCTCCCCCTCAGAAAAAACAGATAACGGGAATGTTCAATCGTGAAAAAAAGGACATCTCCAAGCTTGTAAACATGTCCATTTCATGAATGTTGGATGTTCCACCTTATTTTTTGTGAACCCGATTTTTTCAAGGATCAAAAAAATGGATAAGTCCAGAAAATTTGATAAAATCCCCCCTATGGAATTTAATTTTTTGTTAAAAGGGATGTTATGGCAGCCACCCCCGTTAACATGGCCCCTGTAAGATACGCATACTTAAGACCTGAGAGGAATACTATAGCATTTTTTCCTTCTAAAAAGGAAACTTGAAGGACTTGGTCTGGTACACTTGCATATAATACAGCACCTCCTGTAGCTATACCCAGGACCATTCCAACGTTTCGCATTGTTGCAAGAACCCCTGATGCTATGCCCAGGTAAGGTTTGGGTGCGCTGCTCATCACAGCATTATTGTTAGGTGACTGGAATATGCCTGTACCTACACCAAAAAGAGCCATTCTCCAAATGATGTCTGATGATGTTGCCTGAATGGATAGTTGAGCCATGAAAAAGAGTGCCACTGCGCATATACTTGCACCAAGAAATGATAGGATTCTTGTACCTATCTTATCGGATAAGTAGCCGCTGAATGGTGCCACCATCATCACTGCTAATGGGAATGAGGTCATGATCAAACCTATCTTTTCTGGGGTGTAATAGAGTAGTCTCTGCAAGTAGAAAGGTGTGAGGAATACCATAACATACTGGGACATGAAATTTAATAATGCGCTTAAATTCGCGAAACTAAAGGTTATGTTATTAAAAAGTTTTAAGTTCAACATTGGCTGCGAGACGCGATTTTCAATGAAAATGAAAAGAATAGCACTTATAATCCCAACCAGGAGCGCTGAGACAGTATTATGATTCAATCCAACGCTCTGCGACCTGTTAACAAAGTATAAGAATGAGAATAGGCTTATGAATGCTGTTACCGCGCCTGCAATATCTATTCTCCCTGATTGACCCTTAGATTCTTGGATGAATTTTTGGGTGAGGATTATGCCAATTAAACCGATAGGCACATTTATAAAGAATGCTGAACGCCAACCCCACAGAAATGTTACGAAACCCCCAAGGGATGGTCCTATAGCTAGTCCAGCTGATATACTTATAGCGTTGATGCCGAATGCCTTCCCACGTTCTGTAACTGGAAATGAGCTTGTGATTATAGCATAAGGTACTGCCATCATCATACCCGCAGCAACTCCTTGAAAACCCCTGAAAAAGACAAGGTACTCTATGGTGGGTGAAAGTGCACATAAAAGAGATGCTATTGTGAAACCGATAAGGCCCAAAAGGTAGATTTTTTTGTAACTGATCAGGTCCCCGAGCCGGCCATAAAAGAGGAGCAAGCTGCTGATAGTTAGAAGGTATATCATGGGGACCCATTGCACCATTGAAATGCTTGTATTAAATGAGCGAGCTATAACAGGAAGTATGGTGTTAACTATACTTGCATCAATGGGCCCCATTATACTCCCTATCATTATGGTTGCAAGGACCAAATAACGTGACCTGTACAATATAATCCTCCCCTAGAAGAAGCTATCTGTTATCAAAATCGTTTGGACATCCCGGTTGTGAACCCCCCAACGGGCTGTGACCATCAAACCACTTTGGGAATCTCCCCCCTATATACTCCTTGACATCGAAGTTTTATTGGGCTTATAGGCGCCTTTTACTAATGGCTATTTTACCTTCCCCCAACCCCACTATAATTTACCATCCTATCCCACGATTTATACTGTGAAAAATTCTTTTCAGCAGCATATATAAATATCATTTTGGAAATTTAGTAGAATTTCTATAGGTCTAAAGTACGTATCATCTCATGGGGATTGTTAATGTATGGTTCTTCTGTATTTCCACCAAAGTATCTATAATGAGCTAAGTTTGTGAATATGTTGCTTTCTCGGATCATCCCCCGTGGAAAAATAATGGTATTGTACTTTCTTGGCCATTCTCTTTTAGCTGGATTTTGGATTGTATGTAAGCGCCTCATTGAGAAGTAAATGTTGCAAGACTAACCCAAGGAGGCTATTAACCCACATGGATGATGTGAAATGATAACTATTTCTTTTTTATGATCTCCTTTAGTTCTCTAATTTCTTTTCGAAGTTCATCCAACCTTTTTTCTATAATTTCTATTTTATCATGGAACTCCTTTTCACTTTCTGGGCTTTTAACAAACCATGATGCTAGTGAAGCTGTCAAGAACCCCACAAATGTTATCCCAACAAACATTAAGATGCTTGTTATTGCCTTACCATATAATGTTACAGGGTTTATTACAACTTCCCCTGACATGGTTGTTGTTATGGTGGACCACAATGAATCTGTAAGACCCTTAAGGTAAGGGTTCACACCATTCTCTGTAATATAAAAGAATAGGGTTCCGCAAAGAATCGCGAAAAGTAATATACCTATTGCTTGGTCAACATGGGTTTCCAGGAGAAAATTGAACAAACCTTTAAGATATTTTCTAAAAAGTGCAAAAACCTTCAAAAGGCGGAAGATCCTCACAAACCTGAAACCCCTAAAGAAGGTTATAGGTAGAAATGCCATTATATCAGGCCAATTTTCCCTGATAAAGGCCCATTTATCCTCCTCTCTTCTAAGATTATATAAGAATTCAATGGACAGTAGTATACAGAGTATGAGATCGAAATTATTAACAAAATCTGCAAGGTTAGAACCTACCGGATAAAATGAAATATAGATTATAGCTACCATATCAATTAATATAAGGATAACGAGGATCAATTCTTTATATCTCATAAATTTATCTTTAGATGGCAAAAAATGAACCTCCTCAACATTCTCTTGGGTTAAACCGCATTTTACAACACCCCCCACATTATAATATGCGCACCCTAGGGTGCTTTAACATTATTCTAATGGAATGTCCATAATATGATTATATTATGGTCGCCACCAGTGATAGGCTCGGTCCAAATTGTGGGATCTGACAGTAGATAATAAAACTATTATTTTTAACTTTTGCTACTTAATACTCCTTCCTAAAGTGAGAATACAGCAAAAAAAGTACAAGACCATACCTCCTGCCATGATTGTAAAAGCCACCATAAACTCCCCGTAGAGAAAAATAGGATAAAAAAGTCTTATCCATCAAAGCGGAACAATTCTACATAATTAACCCCCCCAAGGTGGAAGAAAAATAACTATAACTTCCATATTCACTCCTCAAAGTGGAAATTGAACAAACAACTTGGATTCTACAACCACCTACTTAAAAAAATAACAGTCAATCATGAAATTAAATAGAAATACGGCCGCATAGCGAACTTATAGATTTAATAATCTCATATAATAAAATCTTAAACACAAAGTTTACTTCGTTATAGTTCTCTATAACGAATAAATATCATATGAATCAAAAACAAAAAAACCATATATCTACTAGAGCAGGTGTGATAGGATGTTGGTCGAGAAAAAAATGGAAATTTGAACCCTTATAGTTTGTTTTTAATTGTTTTTAGGGGTTTTCATTGGTTGTTTATCCCATCAAAATTGCATGAAGATTTTAATAATGATAAGTTAATTTAAGCCCTTAACCTATAACCATCTCATGAAAACTTAATAACCACCTATCCTGCCAAAATCATTTTAAAACTATTTTAGATTATTTTAATTTCCTATTTTTTGATTTGGAGATCTCCTATAGATTCGTCCACCTTTAAAATCGGAAAAAATGGGATTGAGACTGTTTTTCTCCGTAAGAGATCATGAAAAATGAAAAATTTAATTCTAAGAGCTACATGGAAGTTAAAATTCATACAGCACATGGCAGTATCGGTAAGAATCCATAATCATCTCTATCTTCACATGATCATATCTTAATCTGCACTGCAGTCCTGTCTCATACAGTAAAGGATAATAATGATCATGATTAATACATGTAATGGTGTTCAATGTGCTCGGAGCCCTCTATGAAGCCGCGGAGCTCAGAAGGAATGAATTAAGGGCTTATCTTGATTCCAAACTCGATGCACTCCCTGATGCTTATGAATACTGGTTCTGCCATGAAGGAGGAGATGATTCACTCTCAACAGCAGCATTAGCTGCCGCTTCAGGAGTAAGTGAGCTTTCAGGCCTTAGACTCACAGCTATAAACACAGAGGTTATCTCTGATTCTGATGAAATTATTGAGGGGAGCTTGCTGGATGTCCTGAAACCCCATGCAGGTCTCAAAGATAGGGTCAGAAACCTTAAGGCCATATGTGAATTCAGGAACAGTATAAATGCCGTGAATGAACTTAAACCAGACCTCCTGCTCATGAACGGATCACTCATGGGAACTGTCCTCAGACCCGTTAAGTATGATGGGATCCTTGGAACCGATGTTAAGACATGGATAAGGAAAAACTGCCTGAAAAAGATAACTAATTCCACTGATGAACTCTCTATCCATTCAAGATCATTCGATGGTATCCTCAGGGACACCTTCAGATCCTACAAACCAGTGGTGTACCTTGAGGGAATTGAAGGGCTGATTTCAATCTGGAAACTTCTCAGAAAGACCAAGGACATTATCGCTGTTTCTAGGAGGTCAACAATGTCAGACATCTTTGAAGACATGCCTGACATAACCGTATTCAATGACCTGACCCAGGGATGGGCCATTCCATATCCATCCACAGAAAACTCTCAGACATGAAGCTGAAGTTTCCTGTGCTTGATGCCTTCTTCAAAAGCCTTGAATTCACAGTATTCTATGCCCGCTTTGAGGATGATAAGGGGGTCCTCAAGTTCGAGGTTCCACAGCGTGTCAGTATGGGGAGGATTGAGGACTACCTTGAGAACATGATGTCTTCCTCTGTTGACGGCTACCACTACCTCCTGAGGAGGGTTAAGGATGATGTCAGAATCACAGAGGATGATATGGATGTCATCTCCGGGATGATTTACAGATAATGGAGGTTCTTTATTGGGATTCATAGGAAGATGCTATGGGGAGACGACACCCTCAAGGGTGAGCTTTGTCTCAAGGGATATGCCAAGGGTCGGGGAGTATGTTGTGATGGAGTATGACGGGCGCCGGGTGCTTGAAATGATAGAGTCCCTCCTCAGGGGGATTCCCGGGGTCACCGAGGAACTCAACGATCCTGAAACCGTTGAAAGGATAATCAGGGTTACAGGTGGGAGACAGTACGTTTGTGGCACTGTAAGGATACTGGGTGATGTTGAGACCCTTGAAATCCCGAGGGTGCCCCCTCGTCCGGGTACAGAGGTCCGATCAGCGGGATCCTGAAACCCTTAAAAGGATATTTGATCGTGGAAATTTAACCCTTGGAATGCTTCTTTCCGCGGATGTCCCCTTCAGTCTAGATATTAACAGTATGGTAACAAGGCACCTTGCTATGCTGGCAGTTACAGGGGCCAGGAAATCAAACACCGTTGCAGTCATAGTCGATGAAATCCTGAAAAGCGGTGGGACGGTCATAATCTTCGATATGCATTCAGATAAGTGAATGCAGAGTTCCATGAGGGAAGGGTGAATCCTGTGGGTGCTGCCATAAACCCGGCTCATCTATCCCTCAGGGAAATTAAGAGGCTCTCAAATATCACTAAAAACGCATATGTTCAGGAGAGGTACCTTGCAAAGGCCTACAGGAAGGTTACAGAGGAACTTGGAAGCGGCACTATACCCTGTGAGGAGTTCTTCAGAAGGATGAATGAGGAACTCAATGAGCTACTCAGAGAAAATAGCAGTGACAGAAGAAGCATCATAGACGTCCAGAACAAGCTGGAGCACATGGCAAGTGCCTATGATGAGATAATAGACATGGGGGCTATTGGGATAATCGAAAGACTCAAGTTCAACCATGCCAATGTCATCGACCTTGGCTCGGTGGATGAGACCGGTTCAGATGTTATCGTAAGCCACGTGCTCCAAGAGGTGCTTCAGAACAGGAAGAAGTACCTTCAGCAGGGGGAGGGACTTGAAACCCCTGTCTTCCTTGTACTTGAGGAGGCTCATATACTGACCCCCACCGACAGAACTACAGAATCAAGGTACTGGATAAACAGAGTTGCCAGGGAGGGTAGAAAGTTCGGTGTTGGTCTATGCCTTGTGAGAGCCCTAAGTCCCTTGATTCTGGAGCGCTCTCCCAGGCCAACAACATGATAATTATGCGCCTCATTGAACCGAACGATCAGATGCATGTCCAGAAGGCCAGTGAGACCCTCAGTGATGACTTCCTTTCGCATTTACCCTCACTGAACATCGGTGAGGCCGTTGTCCTTGGACTCATGACTCCGGTCCCTGCAATGGTAAAGGTAAGTGAATTCAGTGGCAAGCTCTCTTGCGGGGACCTTGATATAGAATCTATATGGCGTGAGATGATGTTAAAGGAGCCATAGGTGGATTTAATTGGTTGAAAAGATCATAAGCTTGAAATAAGTAAATTGATTGGAAAACAGAAAGCTTCTAGTAGTAGTCCCATATTGTGACCTTCCAGCTTTCAAGCTCTGTTGAATACACACTTACACAGTATGTTCCAGGACCCCCTGAGACCTCTATCCTTCTGGTTTTGCTCTTTGGAGACTCAGTCGGTCCCCAGTCTATGGTGTCGGTTGCTATCCCGGCGCCGTCCCTTAGGACATCAACGGTCATGATATTTATGTCGTAGTTGATCATGGGTGTGGCGGACATGACCACCATGAACTTACTCCCCCTGATGGTGAAACATTGATAATCATCACCTGATCCCGTGAAGGCTGCAACCCTATGCCACTGGAGGATCTGGCCATCCCCGGGGGGTTTCACCTCTTCTGAGGTATATGTAATCTTCTCACTTCCGGGTTCTGTGACCCGATTCATCAGCATCCCAGAAGTTAAACCTAAAGCTGCAACAAGTACAAAACATACCACAAGAACTATTTTCGTCTCTCTATCCAACCAGTCCACTCCCTAACAATGAATTATATGTAATTATATGAAAATCCCGATTATAAGCGTTGAGGACTTGCGTAACTGTTTTATGGTATTGATGAAAACTGGAAAATGAAACAAATTGAATCAGTCGCGATGAAGAACCTTCAGTTCTCCTGTCCTAACATCGATTATCAGCCCATGGACAGGTATATCATCGGGGATTGCCCTGAATTCCTTGATGGTCCTGACACCTTCAATAACATTTTTTTCCTCATCATCAATTGCCAGGATCCAGTCCTCCAGTCCAAGTTCCTCGATAAAATCAGGGGGGACTCCAGTCTCTTCCATGGCTTTCCTGAGTCTTTCAAAGTCAACATTCGCCATTCCACAGTCAGTATGCCCTATGACCATTATCTCCTCGGCGCCCAAGGAGTGCACCGCAACCACAAGTGACCTCAGTGCATCATCCGTTATACGGTTACCTGCATTCTTTATGATCTTGGCGTCACCCCTTTCAAGGCCCATTGCAGGTTCAAGAAAATCTGTTAACCTTGTGTCCATACATGTTACGATGGCGAGTTTTTTGGCTGGCCTGTGGCTGAGGTCTTCGCCCTTAAAATCCCTTAAGAATTCCTGGTTTTTTTCCAGTAACTGATCTATAATCATCGTATCACCTTAAAAAAATAAAATAGGATGGTTTTTTTATTTATGGGTCAGTGGAGGTTCCTGACCTGTGTCAAACCCTGTCTTGTAGCCGAAGGTGTTCTGTACCCTGATGTTTATTTCATGCCATATCCTTGCAAGGGGTATCTCTGCAGGGCAGAGTTCCTCACACTGGCCACAGTTGGTACATGAATCCACCATGTGCATCATCCTCTCAAGGTGGAAGACAGGGGATGGTGGAAGTTTACCTTTTTCAAGCCATTCAGGAGTCCTTGTTTCAAGTGAACACTCTTCACAGTAACAGATCGGGCATGCTTCTCTGCAGCTGTAGCACTTGATGCAGCGGTTCAGGTCATCCATGTACTTATCAAGGTTCATAAGGATTTCAGCACCGCTTTCTTCACTGAAGTCATTTTTCTGCCACTTGGTTGCAAGGTTAACCATTGCCTGGTCAATCTTTTCACGTATTTCAATACCCTTGGGTATTGGGTCCTCTACATGAATCACTCCTGCGTTTATTGCCTTTTCAAGGACTTCAGCACCCTTTTCAGATGTTACTTCCACGAAGGTTGCCTTGCCGGCCAGGGGTCCTATAACACCCCAGTTACCCAGTGCAAGGTCAGCCATCCTTGGTATGTTCTTCTCACATCTTCTGCAGTTGGTCCTTCTACCGTAACCCATCTCTTCTACTTCATCAACACTGATGCCCTTTTCATCGTCTGATGTTTCAATTATCAGTTTACCCTTTGCTATTTCCTCCTTGATAACGTCGTCAGGGTCCATTTCATATACTTCTTCTATCATCTGCCTCGTCTTTACAGGTGGAAGTGTTCCTCCACAGTTAACACCCACCATTATCACGTTGTTCCTGTCTATCTTACCCCTCTTGGCGACCTCAACTATTGTCATGGCATCACATGGCTTTGTTGTGACAGCTATCTTCATGTCCCTTGCGCCGTTAAGGTAACGTGTGATGACCTTTGCAATGTTGAGTGTACCGCAGTGGAGTGAACCTGCAGATTCTATGACCTCATTGGGATCTGTTATCAGGGTTGGGACGGCATCGTAGAGATCTGAACCCTTCTTAACGGCTAGAACCGCGTCAACGATTCCTTCTTCAAGCAGGAATTTCAGCAGTGAGGTTACGGCCCCTCCATATTCACCTTTTTCTGCAATTTCTTCATTCTCTGAAAAAGCATAATACATATCGTTTACTTCAACCATCATCAAGCCCCCTCATTTCTCTATACTGGCTGCGGAAACCTTGAGCTCCGGCATCTTGGCTGCAGGGTCAAGTTCGCTGGAGCTTGTCAGCATGTTGGCAGCGCATTCTGCGAAGTGGAATGGGATGAACAGAACACCCTTCATTATATCGGGTGTGACCCTTGCTGTTATCTCAATTTCACCCCTTCTTGTTCTGACCTTAACCATGTCACCACTTCTGATTCCAAGTTCAGAGGCGTCTTCGTCGTTTATTTCAACAAATCCTGTTGGCAGTTCCCTGTCAAGGGTCTCTGATCTCCTTGTCATTGATCCTGTGTGGTAATGGAACAGTACACGACCCGTTGTAAGGATGAATGGGTACTCTTCATCTGGAACTTCAGCAGGGTCTTTGTGTTCTATTGGGAAGAATATTCCAAGGCCGTCAGGTGTTGCAAACTGTTCTGTGTGAAGTATTGGTGTTCCTGGATGGCTTTCATCGGGGCATGGCCAGTGAAGACCTTCTGGTTTTGAAAGCCTTTCAGGGTTCATGCCCGCGTACTGGGGTGTTACCTCCCTTATCTCTTCAAAGATCTCGGCTGGGGAGTTAAAGTCAAATCCTTCGGCTCCCATCCTCTTTGCCAGGTCGCATATTATGTCCCAGTCTTCTCTGGCATCACCTGGAGCTTCAACAGCCTTTCTTATGTACTGAACACGCCTTTCTGTGCTTGTGTATGTACCGTCCTTTTCAGCCCAGGCAGCTGCAGGTAGAACAACATCAGCCAGTTCAGCGGTTTCTGTCATGAATATGTCCTGGACAACCAGGAATTCGAGGCTTTCAAGGGATTCCTTAACGTGCTGAATGTCGGGGTCGGAGACCATGGGGTTTTCACCCATTATGTACATGGCCTTGAGCTCTCCCTTCTCAGCCGCATTCATCATTTCAACGACTGTCAGCCCTGGTGTGCATTTAAGGTCACTGCATCCCCATGCACAGGTCATCTTCTCGGTTGCTTCCTCATCAATGACCTTCTGGTATCCTGGATAGAATGCAGGGAGGGCTCCCATGTCACAGGCTCCCTGAACATTGTTCTGACCCCTCAGCGGGTTGACCCCTGCACCGGGCTTACCTATGTTACCTGTGAGCATGGCTAGGTTTGCGGTTGAAATAACGTTGTCTGTACCTGTAATGTGCTGTGTTATACCCATGGCAAAGAGTATGGCTGCGCTGTCTGCCTCTGCATACACCCTTGCAGCTTCCCTGATCTTATCCGCAGGTGTGAGTGTTAATTCCTCAACATCCTCTGGTTTGTATTTCTTCACTACTTCCTTGAGTTCTTCAAAGCCCTTTGTCCTTTTCTCTATGAAATCCTTATCTTCCAGGCCCTCTTCGATTATCACGTTCATCATTGCGTTAAGCAGCGGGATGTCTGTGCCTGGTTTGAAGGGCAGGTATATGTCGGCCTGTTTGGCTGTTGGTGTGATCCTGGGGTCTGCAACTATTAATTTTGCGCCCTTGGACTTTGCACGGAGAACCCTTCTCCATATGAGCGGGTGCTGTTCTGCTGTGTTTGAACCTATAATGAATATGCAGCTGGCTTCCTCGATGTCTATAATTGAATTTGTCATTGCACCTGACCCAAAGGTCTGTGCCAGCCCAGCGACTGATGGTCCGTGGCAGAGCCTTGCGCAGTGATCAATGTTCTGTGTCCCGATCACTGCCCTGGCAAATTTCTGGAGGCTGTAGTTTTCCTCATTGGTACACCTTGCAGATGCAAGGAATGCTAGGAGATCAGGATCCTCCTCACGGTATTCTTTAAGTTTGGATGCGATGAGGTCAAGGGCCTCATCCCATGATGCTTCTCTGAACTCACCGTTCTCCTTTATCAGAGGGGTTTTGAGACGGTCGTCCCTGCTCACAAACTGGTAGGCGAAGTTACCCTTAGGACACAACTTTCCCTCATTCATGGGATGCCTTTTCCAGGGCTCAACACCCTCTATTTCCCCGTTGACTGATATTATGTTCATTCCACAGCCACAACCACAGTAAGGACATGTGTTAGGAACATATTCAATATTCATATTATCACCTCCATTTAAAAAAAAATGTAAATGGTATACCTACTCCTTGAGGTAGGTGTACCAGTAGAGGCACGCAACGAAGACAGCGCCCCCTACAATGTTACCGAGTGTAACTGGTATCATGTTGTTTATGAAGAACTGGCTCCATGTAACTCCACCAAGGAAGATGCCGACTGGTATGAAGAACATGTTTGCAACACTGTGTTCGAATCCTATGGCAACGAATGCGAATATAGGGAACCATATTCCCCAGATTTTACCTATGATATCATCAGAAGCAATCGCCAGGTATACTGCAAGACAAACAAGCCAGTTACAGCCAATACCCCTGAGGAATGCCTGAGTCCATGTAAGTGATTTTATGGTTTTACCTGCAGCAACGAACTCAACTCCTCCAAGAGCCTTGAACTTGGCAATCTGCAGGGCAGATGCCTGCCAGGGGTCTGCTGAAAGGATACCTGTAGCAACTGCAAGGAAGTAAGCAACAAATACTGCTCCAACAAGGTTGAATACCCAGCTTGTTACCCAATTCCTTATCAATCCCATGACACTTGCTCTCTTATCGAGTATACCAAATGGCATGTACATACAGTTCCCTGTGAAGAGCTCAGAACCCGCAATTATGACAAGCATGAGCCCGACTGGGAACACTGCACCAAAGACAAGTTTAACAAGACCTGCAGGGTATCCTGCTTTGGCCATTCCACCAGTTACAACTTCGGCCAAGAGGCCTCCAAAAGCTATGTATGCACCCGCAAGGAAACTCAAAACTATAACCTTTCCAAGTGGTGCTTTTTCTTTCAGTTCCGCGATCGCAGAACAGGCTTTCGCTGTATCAGCAGGGGATTTGAATGATGATCCCATTATTTAACACCTCCCATTAATTACATTTCTCATATTAAATAATGATATTGATATTTAATAATTTTTCTAAAAGGAGGGAATAGAAATATTTATATACCTATATCCATTTAACGTGAAGTGGTTAGATTATCAGAGGAGATCAACATCATTAAA
>LGEU01000036.1 GCA_001507955.1 Methanobacteriaceae archaeon 41_258
ATATAACCTATACCTATCATACCTAGACTGTCAAGTTCTGATGCTCGGAGAGCCCCCATACTAGCCCCTCCAACCACTTTCACACCCATTTTAAGTGCTTCTATTATTTCCTTGTGGGCGACTGCAGGTTCATGATGGAAGACTCCATCTATGATCACGATGATATTAGCAGGCTTCCTAATGACATTTAGGATATCACCCCTTCTTACTGGGGGATGATATTCAGCCCTCAATAGCTTCTTAGCTTCTCTAGGATGTAGGGATGGGCCTGTGAATACGATTACTCGTTTCATACTTGATCCGATCCCCTATACGGGTGTTGTCAACAGCAAACACCTCTAATCCAGGTACTATAACCCTCACCACTGGCACCTTGACCTTGCGTGTGAGGTTCACGAAAAATACATCAGAGAATCCACACCTTTTCAATTCTTTAAGCGTAACCTTAATATCCTCCTGGAAGGTCTTCTTTGACCTATTTTTCAACTTATCCAATCCTATTATGGTTTCAGGTTCCTCGAACCAGTGCCTGTTAATCCTCTTCATCCTCTCATATCCTGCCTTCTTCATGAAAATCGCCCTAACAGTATCTTCCCTGGTCCTGTGGATTTGTGTGGCCCTGCTCTGGGCCACTTCTGTGAGCGCCCTTATAACTGCTACTTCAGGGTCTAGGTGTGTTCCAACACCTATGCTTAGTAGTGCAGGATCCTTTAATAGGGTGTCATCGGCTACGGCGGCAATTGTTGGTATCCTAATATCGTTTGTAAGGTCTATGAGGGTTATGTCGATCTTCGCATCCTTGAATTTGTAGAGCAGGTCCTCTATGATTTTATTATCAGTGCCTTGGCAGTCTATCTCTTTTTTAGGGCCTTTTTTTGCTTCGAAGATGCTCCAGGCATCTCTTTCTATTAATTCCATGAGCCCGTGGAATACTGCTTCCTCGATGGCATTCCCCGAAGCGAGCCCATTAGTATTTGACCTGAAAAGACTTACACAATCCTCCGGTGGATTATAGGGGTGGTAAACTGCATTTGCGGGGATGTGGGCCATTTTTTCATTTTTTAGGTTTGTGGCTTTCACCCATTCAATTTTCCCATCCACTTTACTATCCTCTGGGAGTATGAGAGTTTTAGGGTCTATATATTCTGTTATATCATCTACTGGTGCTTTAATGGACTTTTCAGAGTCCACACTTTTTTTCTCTGCTGAATATCTTTCAAAGGCTTCCATCATAGCAGATGCCTTAGCCTGGGATCTTGTAGCCCCCTTACCAGCGTATATGCTCACAGCACCCTCCTCTGCGGTTGGTCTTATAGCAGAGTATACTGGTATACCTATCCTGTCAAGGTGTGTTATCTCTGTTATCCTTGTGACACCTATATTTTGCAGTTTCTTTTCGATCCATTTTATAGTCTCAGAGGGGTTCTTGGCCCTGTGTGTGCAGCCAATATATTTTACGGGTACATTTGAGAACATGGTTACCACTATAGGTTGAACATGCTTTTAAATGTGATCGTGATAGCTGCTAGGGTGGCGAGGAGCCATACTATTGGATTCCAGTGTATGATTTTCGCTCCGTCCAATACGCTGAAGGGTAGAAGATTGAAGAATGCTATGAAACCATTAACGGCATATCCTAGGGTTGCTATGCCAGCTACTATGCCTGTTGAAGATGACGCCAGTAAGAGGAAAAATAATGCCAGTAGTATGTTTGTGGTGGGTCCTGCTAATGCTATTTTACCATTTTCTTCTCGGCTAATATATGCTCCGTGTATGTATACTGCTCCAGGCGCTGCGAATACAAAACCAAAATATGCTGTTATAAGGGCGAGTAATATACCGCCTATCCATAGCCTGTATTCTGCCCAGAAACCATACCTTATTGCCATGAACTTGTGGGCTATTTCGTGGAATACGAAACCCACACCCACGCCTATGATACTTGCTGGTAAGAGCGAAACTGCTATGTCAAATTGCTTATTAGAAAAAACATAGGAAAAAACAGCCGCTATTACAAGCATGGATATTATGATATCCCTTATTTCCCCAGCCGTGAACTTAACCATCATATTAATTTATAATCTATCTCTGTTCATATAATAGTTTCTATTCCTTGAATACTATCCTAAAGCAACTACCATCATGACCTTTGACGGATATTCTCCCCTCTAGTTGCCTTACAAGGATATTAACAAGTTTCAGGCCTAGTGATTTGTTTTCTTGGAGTTTATCCTCTGGAAATCCTACACCATCATCCTCCACTTTCAGTTCAAGGTTATCTCCTACTCTTTTAAATTTAATGTATATTGTACCCTGATTCCTGCCATTGAACGCGTATTTCAGGGCGTTTGTTACGAGTTCGTTGATGATCAAGCCAAGGGGGATTGTAGTGTCAATGCTAAGGTACAGATCTTCAACATCTAATTTCATATTTATTGATTTACCCACAGAATATGAGTGAAGAAGATACTTTACAAGTTTCTCCACGTACTTTCTGAAGTTTATCCTTGCAAAGTCCTCTGATTGGTATAATCGTTCATGTATAAGTGCCATGGATCTTATCCTATCCTGTGTTTCCTTGAATGTGCCATTTTTCATGTTCTCGGTCATTGATTGTAGGCTTAGGAGGCTTGAAATTATCTGCAGATTATTTTTCACTCGATGATGGACTTCCTTTAATAGGAGTTCTTTCTCTTCGAGGGATCTTCTAAGTTCATCCTCTAATTTTTTACGTTGTCTTATGTCCCGGGCCACGATAACAGCATAATCATCCCTATTGAACTTAACAGTATCCAAGTTCATTTCAGTTAATATGAAATTTCCATCCTTTTTAAGGAGAGGTGCTTCTATGGAGCTTTTTTCTTTCGTTGAAAAGATTTTCTTGAAGTTTTCATGATATCCTCTGGGGATTATATCGAAGATGGAGTCTATTTCATCCTTTGAATATTCTAGGTTGATGAGGCTTGACTCGTTAACATCTACTATTTTCCCATCAGTTTCAACTATGAATATAAGATCCCTTGTATGGTCAAGCAAATTTTTAAATCTTTGAAGTTTATGGAGAGTATCCTTTTTTATAGTATGCTCCCAACCATCATCTGTAGATGTCAAGATATCCCTCCCTTTATTGGTCTGCGTAGATTTGTAAAGATACAATGGTTACTGGAAGCTAATTTCGCAAGTTTATGTCAATCCTAGCTTTTTTATACCATGATCAGTTACAAGGACTATCTTTCCCTGTTCCAAGGTTTATTGCACATGTGGGGCTAGTAGTCCCCCCTTTTAAACTTGAAACTTTTTAAGATTACACGCAATAGAGGAAGGTTCAATTTCACTACTTAATATTCTTTTATGTGAAAATTTTCATAGGTTCCCCCCAGAAAACAGGATGTCCTATGGGGGGATAATATATTATACAAAAGAAATGATAGAAAAAAACCTTGGGTGGTTTTTAATGGATAGGTTAAAGGATGCGTTCGATAAAGTACTAGAAAAAGACTGTGACATGGCTGTGATATCCAAGAATGAAAATATCTTCTATTTAACTGGTTTCAAGCCGTCTACTCGTGCCTTTTTGATTTTGGTTGATGAACCATTTTTGATGGTTACTAGTATGGATGTTGATGAGGCTGAAAACTCATCAATCGATGTTTTTGAATTTAAAAAATCAGAAGATGTGAAAGAAAAGATTGAAAGTTTATCCCCCATGGCCGTTATCTTCGAACCTTCACTTCCAATTGGCACATTTAGCAAATTAAAAGGTTCTTTTAAATTCATCATTGAAGATATTATAGGCGATCTTAGGATGATAAAGGAAAAAGTTGAAATAGAGTATATTAAAAAGGCTTTGAGGATAGCTGAGGAATCTTTCATGGAAATAAGGGTGCAAGGTGTTGAAGCTAGGATAGCAGCTGATCTTGAATATCATATGAAAGTCAATGGGTCGATGAAGCCTGCATTTGATACCATTGTGACATCAGGTGTGAGGTCGAGTAATCCACACGCTGAAGTTTCGTTCAATAGAATACAGACTCCTGTGGTCATAGATTGGGGTGCTACTTGGAGATATTATTATTCTGATACTACAAGGACCCTTGTCATGGGGGAAGATGAGGAGGAGATACTTGACATTTTATTGGATGCTCAGAAAGAGGGAGTTAAAACAGCCAAACCCGGAGTGAAAGCTTCATATATAGACAAGGTTATGAGGGGTGTTATATCTGAATATGGGTATGAGGATAATTTCATACATTCCACGGGCCATGGTATAGGATTAGAAGTTCATGAACCACCATCTTTATCGGCGAATGAGGATATTAAACTTGAAAAGAACATGATTGTGACAATAGAACCGGGAATTTACATTAAGGGAAAGTTTGGTTTCAGAATCGAGGACATGATCCTCATTAAAAAAAATCCTAAAATATTAAATACACTGCCATCTAGAATATAATTTAACGTTTTGGAAGGGGGTTTAATATGGCGTTTGTCCCAGAATATTTATCTCCACTCATCAATATAGTTGAAAGGATAACCCCCAGAGGACTCCTTATGAAGCTACAAGAGTACCTTGTCAGAACGGGGATTTATGTAAAAGCCGCCGAGATAATGACATTAATCTTGCTTACAAGCATATTCTTCGGATTAATCGGGATTATATTGGCCATGATCCTAGGTATAAACATCTTGGTCCCATTTCTTGCAGGTTTTTCCCTCCCCCCCATAATACTTGCCTCCTATATCTTTATAATGATGGATCGAAGGATTGACGCGATAGAACAAGGAACTCCAGATTTTCTAAGGCAGATAGCATCACTTTTACGTGCAGGAGTTGGTCTTGAAACAGCCCTTGAAGACATTTCAAAACAGGGCAAGGGCCCATTATATGATGAACTGAAAAGAGCGGTTATAGAGATAAAGATAGGTAGGACATTCGATGATGCTCTGTTATCAATGGGCCGTAGATTGAAATCTGACACCCTTGACAGGACCTTCAGGATGATAATAGAGGGTAGGAAGGCTGGTGGAAGTCTTGCAGATGTCATAGAAGCTGTTGCAGAGGATACACGTGCAGTTTTAGCCCTTAAAAGGGAGCGGAAGGCTAATGTTATGATGTCTATCATGTTCCTCGTGGTGGCTGCTATAATCGCAGCACCCTTTGCACTTGGGATGATCATGGTCTACTCAGCATTCATAGAATCTCTCGGGAAAACTAATCCAATCCTTGGAACTGCAAAGATCGCCGCGGGCGGTTATATAATAATCCACTCTATAATAGCAGGGTTACTCATAGGCATAATAATGTATGGGAGTGCGAGAAAAGGCATTAAATATGCCATTCCATTGGCTGTTTTAGCGTTCGGTATATTCTATGTTATTGAAAAGTTTGGCTTCGTGATCATAGGTTCTATGGCACCCTAAAAGTTTGTGGGAGGCGAAGAAAAATGAATATAGGATATGATGAAACCGCCCAGGGCTCTGCCGAGATGATACTATTATTTGGTGGAGTTATCGTCATAGTGATTTTCGCGGCATTATGGTATAAAAACTATTTAATATCGGCAGGTAACGAGATAAACAGAACTGACGTGAAAACTGTTACAAATTCCATCCAAAACCTTAAAAATAAATTCTAGGGTGTCCTCTCATGAGGATGCTGATCAATGGAAGACTCACAGGAGAAGAGGAGATTGAAATCCGCAGTCCTTATGATAATAGGGTCATAGACAAAGTACCGGCGGCTTCAAAGGAGGATACAAGAGAGGCCATTTCAGCAGCTAAGAAAGCCAAGGATAAGATGATTTCATTAACGGCCCACAGAATTTCAGAGGCACTCTATGATACGAGTCAAGAACTTGAAAAAAGATCCGAAGAATTTTCGCATCTCTTGGCCCTCGACTCTGGAAAGCCTATAAAAGCGGCCCGAGACGAAGTTAAAAGGTCTATTGAAACCCTAAAATTATCAGCTGAGGAATCCAAGAGAATATATGGGGAAACAATCCCAATGGATGCTGGTATAGGGGGTAAGGACTTCATAGGCTTCACCATAAAACTACCACTAGGAGTTATAGCTGCTATAACACCATTCAATTATCCGCTTAACCTAGCCATCCACAAAGTTGGTCCGGCACTCGCATCAAAAAATAGTGTAATACTAAAACCATCACTTAAGGCACCATTATCAGCACTAAAAATGGGTGAAATACTAAACGAATATTTCCCCCCAGGTGCAATAAATGTTTTAACTGGTAAAGCTTCCATTATAGGTGATGAATTTTTAAAGAGCGATGATATTGACAAGATATCATTTACCGGGGGTTTCAAAACAGGTAAAATGATAGCGGAAAATAGTGGGATGAAAAAACTCACCCTGGAATTAGGAGGTAACGACCCTATCATAGTACTCAGGGACGCTAACATAGAAAAGGCTGTTGAAGGTGCTATAAGGGGCTCATACCTTTACTCTGGCCAAATATGTATAGCAGTGAAGAGGATTATTGTAGAAGAGAAAATAGCAGATGAATTCGTGCAAAAATTGATCAAAGAAACTTCAAAGTTGAGAATAGGCGATCCCCTCGACCCAAAAACTGATATAGGCCCCCTTATAAATGAAAAAGCCGCAATAAACGTTGAAAGATTGGTTTCAGAGGCGATAGAAGAGGGTGCGGAGCTTTTATATGGTGGGGGGAGAGACGGTAGTCTATTCGAACCCACCATATTAGATAATGTCAGACCCTCAATGAGACTTGTCAAAGAGGAAACATTCGGCCCAGTATCACCCATAATAAGGGTGAAAGATGCTGATGAGGCTCTAGAGGTTGCCAATAGTACCTGTTACGCCCTGCAGGCAGGGGTATTCACAGAGAACATACACAAGGCTTTAAGATTCGCCTCTGAATTGGAGGCGGGGACAGTGCTTATAAATAAACAATCGACTTACAGGGTGGATCACATGCCATTCGGAGGCTTTGACTGCAGTGGAATGGGCAAAGAAGGCGTTAAATATGCTATAGATGATATGACAAGGACTAAACTTATTATATTCAACAAAAAATAATATTATTAGGATATGAAAGATTTTAAGAATTGTAAACTTTGCGAGTGGCGATGCGGTGTAAACCGTCTCGAAGGAGAAACTGGCATTTGCCATGTGGAATTACCAGAAGTAGCATATACAAGTTTAGCTTATATTCTGAAAAGTTATTCCATAACATTCCTTGGATGCTCATTCAAATGCCTATACTGTAATGCTTATCGGATCTCACAATACCCAGATACAGGATGGATCTACAGAGGTTATATAGAACCTGAAAAAATGGCCAAGGAAGCCTTTGATCATCTTGAAAGTCCACTCGCAAAGAATATAGGAGCATATAGGCTCAGTTTCACTGGTGGAGAACCCACAATACACACACCATACCTTGAAGAGCTTGTTAGGATAATAAGAAAATTTAAACCTTCAATTGAAGTGGGTATCGCTACAAATGGTTTCCCAACAGTGAAAACACTTAAAAGGCTTCTGAAGATTGTGAATTTCATAAACTTCGAAATAAAAGCATTTAATGATGAAACTCATAGAAACCTTACAGGAGCACCATCTGAGCCAGTTTTAAGGAACGCCGCGTATCTCGCTGAAAAGGTTCCAGAAAAGATTAGGGTTTTCCGGACGGTTGTAATACCAGGGATAACCGATAGGGAAGTTCCCATGATAGCAGAATTTTTATCAGAAATAAACGAGGAAATACCCTATAGACTTATCGGTTTCAGACCCAATTTCGTCTTATATTATCATAGGGGACCATCCAAAACCTTAATGGATGACCTTGTAAAAAAATGCAAAGAGAATGGCCTTAAAAACGTTGATTACTCAGGATATTATCCATTAAAAATAAAAGATCCAGTATATTATCTTGAAAAACTTGGATGTCCACCACCCCGTAATTGCGGGGAATGCAAATTCAAGAATGAATGTAGGATTACATTAATGGAGCCATGGCTTTTCAAATAAATGGTGCCACATTTTTATTTTCCTTTTATGAACTCTTCAATGATGTTTCTCGCATCTTTAAGAGATTCTAGTGGTATGCCCTTTGGAAGCTCTCCTAGTTCCCCTTTAACATCCCTTAAAACCCCTGATTGTGTGCCTAGGAACATGCCTTCACTTGTTATCCCCATCAAATTCTGTGGCGGTAGCAGCGCAACCGCAACACGATCCCCCTTCTTAACCTTCGGATCATTCGTTATAACTTTTATGGATCTACCTCCAATGTCAACATTGCATATTTGGAGTTTATCGGCTCTGGGGTGTTTGGTGGAACTCATAACTTCTCCTACTAGGATATCAATGCCTATAATTGGATCTGAAATTTTACCAAGCATTAGGCGTTCTTTAAGCCTAAGCAAGGTATTGAGGAAAAATCTTATCCTCGCGAGGTTTTCTTCAGTTTTCTCTTTTTCCTCGGCTTCTCTAATGAACATTTCAACCCATCTTTCACCTCCAAGGGCTTCCACTATACTTTCCACTTTTTCTTTAATTGATAGCATTTCTGGTGATGATGAAAGTTCTTCAGGTTCAATATACGAATAGATAAGACTTTGAAGGATTTTTTTAATCTCATCAGCCATTTGGATAGCATATCTTTTATTCCATTGTCCCCTGAGGCTTCCTGATTCAATAGCTTTCATGAAGAGGTCAATGGATCTATCAGCAACCTTAAGCCTATAATCTTGACTTGTATCCCACATTATATCACCTTACAAATAATCTCCCTATAAACTATTTAAATTATAAAATGAAATAAACTTCATAAAAAGAGTACCCCAATAGGGGGTTAAGGAGTGTAGAAATTATGGTGGAATTATCCAACCTTTATGGCCTTGACATATATACTTCTCGGGGTAAATATGTTGGCAGAGTCCAGGATGTTGTCCTTAACATAAAGAAGGGTAGAGTGTCAAAACTTAAAGCAAAGGCTATGAGCCCCGAGAAAAGAGATCTCGGATTAAAGGATGTTTTGAAGACTAGCATACGTATAGTCCCGGAATCTGATGAGATCAGGCCACTGAAGGAAGAAGGCATGATAGACATCCCATATGAGAGGGTTAAAGCCGTGGGTGACATACTTATAATATCCCCCGAGGCTAAGACAACTGAACTCAAGAAATCCTACGAAACCCCAATAAGATAGGTTAGGATCTATGATAGTAGGGATAGTGGGTTGCGGAGCCATAGCTAATATCATCACAAGTTACGTTTTGGAAGAAGATTCCAACATCCAACTCAGATTCTTCTATGATAGGGACCTTGAAAAGGCCGAGAACCTAGCATCTATGGCGGATGGAATCGCAGTTTTAAGAGTAGAGGACATGTTAGACAAGGTCGATCTTATAATAGAAGCCGCTTCACCCGATGCCGTGGCCGAGATCGTCCCCACCATCCTCAAAGCAGGAAAAAACGTTCTTATAATGAGTGTAGGGGCTTTAATGGATAAAGGGCTCCGTTCAAAGATAGAAGATTTGGCTTCAAGGAATAACGTGAACGTTTATATTCCATCAGGTGCTATAGTGGGCTTGGATGGTATAAAAGCAGCCTCTATAGGTGAGATCACCTCTGTTAAACTAGTTACGAGGAAACCTCCACGTTCACTAGGCATATCCACCGACGAAAAAAGGGTGCTATATAAAGGTAATGCTTCAGAAGCTGTTAAAAAGTTCCCCCTTAACATAAATGTAGCAGCCACGCTCAGCATAGCATGTAACATGGACGTGGAAGTTGAGATTATAGTGGATCCTCAAGTAGATAGGAACGTGCATGAGATCACTGTTAAAGGAGACTTCGGAGAATTAAAAACCATCGCAGAGAACGTCAGATGTTCACTCAACCCTAAAACAAGCGTATTAGCAGCCTATTCGGCTATTAAACTCCTTAAGAGTTTGAGCGAGAATTTCAGGGTCGGCACATGAGAGAATGCGAAATCTACTCCAAGATCAGAACCCCATGTGGTTGCAAGATAATTGCAAGGCTCGATGGCAGAGGATTCCATAGACTAACCAGGGAATTAGACTTCGAGAGGCCATACGATCCCTTCTTTGCAAATTGCATGGTTGAAACTTCAATCAACCTCATGAAGGAGTTCAGTCCAATTTTCATTTATACATTCTCTGATGAGATTAACATACTATTTGAAAAGTTACCATTCAATGGCCGCATCGAGAAACTCAACTCCATACTCGCAAGCTTCACAGGAACATCATTCATCCTATGCCTCCTTAAAAAATTCAAAAGGGATAATATCAGAAAACCCATATCATTTGATAGTCGCATCATCCCCATAGGTGACCATCTACTAATAGAATATTTCAGGGCAAGGCAGAATGAGGCATGGCGAAACTGCCTCAACAGTTACGCTTATTGGACCCTTAGAGAAACCATGGATAAGAGGACCGTCACAGAAAAACTTAAAGGTTTAAAATCAAGTGCCATCCACGAACTCCTCTTTGAAAGGGGTGTGAACCTTGCAAAGGTCCCCACATGGCATAGGAGGGGTATTGGAGTATACAAACGAACTGTTACAATAAAAGGCTATGATCCTAGATATAAAAAAGAGGTGAAATCAGAGAGAAAGAAAATCATAGTCGACAAAAAACTTCCACTTTTTAACGAAGACTTTTTCAAGACAATAGAAGGGATAAAATAATGGGGATTATAGATTATCTCTTGGAGAAGATATTTAGGATGAAGAAAATCAAGAGGGTGCAAGTTGATCAGAAAGTCATAGATGATATCATAGAAACCGCATGGAATGTTCATCCAAGGGAATTCGCAGCCTTACTTGAGGGTAGGATAGAGGATGAGAGCCTCCATGTCACTGGGTTAATTTTTCTACCAAGTGAAGCCTCAAATGAGGGTGCTGTAATGCAAACTTTCATGTTACCACCATTTACTTCCACTATTGGATCAGTTCACTCCCATCCAACACCTAACAATAACCCTTCAAGGGAAGATTTCCACTTCTTCTCAAAAAATGGCCTTTTTCATATGATAATAGCCTATCCTTACCGGGAGGAGACCATAGCATCCTATGACAGGTCGGGTAATAAGATAGAATTTGAAATTTTAATGGGATAATTCAATTGCGACAATATCATCCACATTCTCTAGTTCCTTTATTTCATCTAGTACGGTGGCTGGCACTTCCTGGTCCACTTTAAGGACCATTACAGCTTCTCCACCGACTTCTTTCCTACCAACTTGCATGATAGCTATGTTAATGTTATGTTCTCCAAGTTTTGTTCCTATGGCGCCGATAGTCCCTGGCAGATCTTTATACTTTGCTATTAACATTATACCTTCTGGTTTTATATCTACATTGTAATCGTTTATCTTCACTATCTTAGGCTCTCTGATATGGGTTCCTTCAACACTAAACGCTCCCTTATCAGATTTAACATTTAACACTATAAGTGACTTGTAATCCCCAGATTCTGACCTTCTACCCTCTGTGACTATCATACCCCTTTTTTCCGCGATCATGGGCGCGTTAACTAAGTTCACAGGCTCTGTGAGTATGGGGTTTAGTATGCTTTGGAGTATGGTTCTTGTGAGGATGTCCTGTTGCGGTATTTCAGCTAATTCGCCACAATAGGTAACTTCCAAACTTTCTATTTTTCCAGGTGTTGCTTGTACAACAACACTGCCCA
>LGEU01000037.1 GCA_001507955.1 Methanobacteriaceae archaeon 41_258
TTCGAAAAGGGATGGGATGATATAATAGGCCGCAAAATCTTCAATGAAATCTTTAAGAAAAAGTATACAATTGAAATAGAGAAGATAGAAAATTTTAAAAAGAAGATCTTAAAGATTATAAATAACATGAATGTGCACTACCTTATAAAAGAAATATAAGTTTTGAGGTGGGCAATTGGACCTAGATTCAATAATAGAATCCGTGAAAAATTATGAGGGAATAACACGGAAAAAACCCATAAGAGAGGTTGTATCCCTACTCAATGAAGTTGACAAGGTATCAAGTAAAACATATATTAGTTTTGGAGATGATGCATCAGCAATACGCATCGGGGACGGTAAACTACTCCTAATAGCCGCTGATGGCATCTGGGGGCGTCTGATGGAAGCAGACCCATACTGGGCCGGGTACTGCTCAGTACTAGTCAATGTCAATGACATTGCAGCGATGGGCGGGGAACCCATTGGAATGGTTAATGTATTATCAGTAAAGGACAAAGAAACCTGCCAGAAGGTCTTGGAGGGCATAAAGGACGGTGTGGAAAAATTCGGAGTACCCATGGTAGGCGGCCACGTACACCCAGACACCCCCTATAATGCATTGGACGTTTCAATAACGGGATTAGTCTCTGAGGATGCTGTTATAACAAGCTGTGATGCGAAACCAGGAGATAAGATAATAATAGGCATAGACCTAGATGGCAGACAACACCCAAGCTTCCCACTTAACTGGGACACCACAAGCCACAAAGAACCAGAACTTGTAAAAGCCCAGATAAAAATCATGGAAGAAATCGCATCAAAAAAACTAGTAACAGCCGGCAAGGACATAAGCAACCCCGGGACGCTAGGAACCCTTGGAATGCTCCTAGAGGCATCGAATGTTGGCGCAACCATCCAACTAGAAAAAATCCCCAAGAAAAAAGGCATCAAATGGGAGGATTGGCTGCGATTATACCCAGGCGCCGGCTTCGTCCTCACAACAAAACCCAAAAATGCAAAAGAATGTATAAGCCTATTAGAATCCGTTAACATAACCTCAACCGTCGCTGGGGAGATAATAAACGAAAAAAAACTCTACATCACCCTAGATGATGAAAAAAGGACACTATTCGATTTTGAAAAAGACCTGATAATGGGGATACGAGAAGAAACCCAAAAAAATGGGGGAGAATAATTTGCTGATTAAAATCAACGGCCAAGAAGTCGAACTACCCGAAGGCTCCACAGTAAAGGATGCTATAAAAGCCACAAAAGCCCCCCACATAGAAGGTTCAGTCATAGGCGTCATAAAAGGAAAAGAAGAATTCGAAAAACACATCAACAAATACAAGATCAAAACAACAGCAGGAAGCATCATAATCGAAATACTAGAAGATGAAAAGATCAACCCACTCATAAAAGCCTGGAGAGAAAATTACAAAAAATTCAAAGGCCAAAGAATAAGATGGACAACACCAGACGAGGTGGCCATAGGCCCCATCAAAACAAGCCTAGAACCCACACACCAAGAACACCAATACAATAAAAACGAGGTAATATTAAGCCTCTCAGGTTTCAGCCCGGAATCTACACATGTAATATTCAGCAAAGATGAACACTCAAGCATATACGGTGCCCCACCATACAACAGGGGGGTTTTCGCGAAGATAACAGGAGGTAGAAGAACACTACTACTACTCACAGAAGACGACCACATTAAAGAAGTCGAACCCGTGATAGAACGTAGAAGCATAATCGAAAGCGCCGCCGTAACAGACCTTAACACCATACTAGAAGATGGAAACCAAATATTCACCTACGTCAAAGTAAAACCCACAGAGGATTCCCCAGAATCGGTTGAACACTTCTTCTCACTAGTAGAGGATGGTAAAGTCAAAGTAGACTACGAATCCAATTCATTCATAGGATTCTACACGTTGGAGGGTATCAGGAAGGGCTTAGAGCGCATAGAACAGAGAAAAAGGGGGACAGTAACCCTTAGGAACAGGGGGAGAAGGGCTGGACGCGTATACATTTACCGAGAAGACAGAGTTTCAACACCATCACACAACCTAATAGGAACAGTCCAAAAGGGAATGGAATTAATAGATATAGCAAGACAAGGAGACCAGATAACAATAGAATGCGAACCAGGCAGGATAATGACAGTTAACATGACACAAAAAGAAGCGGAAAAATACCTCCAAGAACATGGAATAGAGCAGATAAGAGATGGCCTGCAAGACGATAAAGCCATCATAGTAAAACAAGATCCCAAATATACAATGGACATCCTAAAAGAGAAGAAAGTTAAAACATTCGGCGTCGAAGAAGACAAACTCCTAGAAATAGAGATGGATGAAAAAGCACCACGCTCAACATGGTACTTCAAAAAAATCTCAGGACTCATAGACTCGCCCATAGGATCAATAGAAGTCCACTTCGCCTTCCCAGGCATGAAAGTAGTGATGTTCAAAGGCGAGAAAAGCGAAGCCAAGGGCATAATACCAGAGAACACGCCAACAGGATGCGTCAGGGCAGGGGAACTAGGAGTGACCAATATGTCACGCCACCATGTGGGCCTGATCGGAGTAAGACTCGAAGACAACGACGAATTTGGCCCAACAGGCGAACCATTCAACGCCACAAACATAATAGGGAGGATAACAAAAGGCCTGGAAAATGTTGAAAAATTCAAAGAGGGAGATACAGTCTATGTTAGAGAAAAAAAGTCAAGATGAATCCACGAGGATGGTAATACTGGGGCCGAATGCAAACTTAAGCCCAGCCGAACTCGTCCACAAGATTCACATGATGGGCCTACCACTCACAATAAAATCCACCTGCTATGGTGCGTTAATCCACGGAGAAAAAGAACTCGTGGAAAGAGCCGCCAAGGAGATAAGAGAATTCGACCCGAACAACATATTCCTAAAAGAGAGAGGATTCCCACCAGGAGACCCTAGAAGGTGCAGGGCACACAGGGGTGGTGCCAGAGAAGGCTTCCACCAACTCGAAAAAGAATTCAAATTATTAGGATATGTGAGCGAAGCCCTATCAAAGCCACAGAAGGTAAGCCTCTATGAGAAGAAAAGAATAGACATTAAAACTTTCAAGAAGATAGCCGAGGATATAATGAGGGTTTAAAATGGAGATAACCCCATCATCAACCGGGAAAGAACTCAAAGAACTCGCAACTTGTATACACGAACTTGTAGGACGCCTACCCCTCACAATAAGAAGCAGAGAAAAAAAAGGCCTCAGACTAGAAGAGGGCGAAATATTAGATTACAACTACACGGGACCAGTACTTGAAAAAGTTCTAAGAACAGGGAAAACCGCGAGAGAAATCCCAGAAACAGGACCATACAAGGGCACGCCAGTCATCGTAGTCCCACTGAAAGAAAAAGGGGAAATTATAGGGGCCATAGGCATCGTCGACATAACAAAGGGCATATTCACAGATGTCAGAGAAATTTCAAGAAGACCAACCCCCACAAACAAGGGAAAGGAGGAGTAAACATTGAAAGTGGCGATATTCCCACCAAACTCCCTTATACTAGCAGACCTTGTGGAGAGAAAAGGCCACGAACCCCTCATACTACAAAAAGAGATAAGGAAAAAGGTAACAGACCCTGAAATCGATTCACTACCATTCAACATAACACAAGAAGACCCCCTAAAAGGGCTCAAATATGCCGCGATAGAAGTCCCATCAGGAGTTAGAGGGCGAATGTCAATATTCGGCCCCCTAATCGAGGAAGCTGACGCTGCTATAATCATGGAAGACGCCCCATTCGGCTTCGGTTGCATGGGATGCTCAAGGACCAATGAACTCTGCGTATACTACCTAAGACAAAAAAAAGTACCCATACTAGAATTAAAGTATCCAAGAAGTCGCGAAGAGACAATAGAAGTAGTTAATAAGATAAACACATTCCTAGATAGATTGGAGGCTGAAAATGGTTAAAATAGCCCAAATATCATGTGGTACAGAGTATAGTGGCGTTCAAAAAGAGATAGAAAGGGCGGCTGAGACATTCGGAGCCGAAATAATCATCCCAGAAACGGACATAGATTATATAGAAGAAGCATATGAAAAATTCGGCTTTGAATGCGCAAGTTCAGGTATAAAACTCATGATAGCAAGGGCCATGTCAGTCGTAGAGGGAAGAACAGACGCTGACGCCGTATTCATAGCAACATGTTTCAGATGCGCTGAAGGAGCACTAGTAAGAAATGAGATAAGAAGATTCATCCAACAAAATACAAGACTACCAGTTGTAACCTACTCATTCACGGAAAGAACTAAGGCAGACGAACTATTCATTAGAATGGAAGCACTTTCAACCATAGTATCAAGAAAAAGCATACTAGCAAGGGAAAAACAGGAAGGACTCACACTAGGGATAGATTCAGGCTCGACAACAACCAAGGTAGTGTTAATGGAAAACAATGAAATCATAGGCACGGGATGGATACCTACAACAGACGTTATAAGCTCCGCGGAAGAAGGTATGAAAGAAGCCTTCAAGGAAACAGACTACAAAATAGAGGATATAGAAGGCATGGGGGTCACAGGATACGGCAGACTCACAATAGGAAGACGCTTCAACGCAGACTTAATACAAGAAGAGTTAAGCGTGAACTCCAAAGGCGCAGTATTCCTAGCAAATCACCAAAAAGGTGAAGCGACAGTCATAGACATAGGAGGAATGGACAACAAGGTCATAACAGTACACGACAGCATACCAGACAACTTCACAATGGGGGGAATCTGCGCAGGAGCCTCAGGAAGATTCCTCGAAATAACGGCAAGAAGACTAGGGGTAGACATAACCGAGCTAGGCTCACTCGCCATCCAAGGAGACTACCATAAAACGCCATTAGACAGCTACTGCATAGTATTCGGAATCCAAGACCTTGTAACAGCACTAGCAGCAGGAAGCACCAGAGAAGACGTTGCAGCAGCAGCATGTCACTCAGTAGCAGAACAAGTCTACGAACAACAACTCCAAGAAATAGACGTGAGAGAACCAGTAATACAGGTAGGTGGCACATCACTCATCGAAGGACTAGTAGAGGCCATGAGCGACATACTAGGAGGCATAGAAATAATAGTACCGGAAAACTCCCAATATATAGGGGCTGTTGGAGCGGCCTTGCTAGTATCAGGCATGGCAAAAACAGAATAGGGGAAGGGGGATGAAAGTAGAATGTTATGATCGGGAAGGCGCCGAAGCATATGAACTAGTAGTAAGACAGGTACTCCAGGACCTGCAACTCGGACGGGCAATAGATGACCTGCGAATATTCGCAGACCCGAGAGAACCAATCTTCATAATAGTGGTTAAATTCGCCAGAGCAGCATCCCCAATCTACCTAGAGGATATGGCAATACAAGAATATGACAAAGAAGAAAACAAACTCCACCTACGCATAACAGATGAAACATACCTACCAGAATTACTTGAAAAACTCTGGAGACTAGAAGGAAGAGAAAAAATACAACAACCAACAAGATTCGAGATAATAATCGAAAACCCCACAAGAAAAATAGAGGGCTTGATAGTCCACGACCCCCAGGAAACCCTTAAAAAGAAAATATATGATGCAATCTTCAGAATAATACCAGAGGGATTCCGCGTCATAAGAGACATCTCCCAGGATAATATAATAGCAATGGTATGCACCGATGAACTACTCCCCGAAGAATGGATAAAAAAAGCATATAAGATAGTTGAAGAAATAAGGAGCTGAAAAGAGATGGTTATACCACGCCAGACAAGATTCGCCCACATAACAAAGGCCCACCCATGTTTCAATGAAAAAATCCACGACAAAGTAGGAAGAATACACTTACCCATCGCACCCAAATGCAACATACACTGCAAATTCTGCACCAGGGAGATAAGCGAATGCAAAATGCGCCCAGGGGTGACAGCGAGGATTATGAGCGTGGACGACGCCATAAAACACGTTGAAAAAGTCACAAGTGAGATGCCAATATCCGTTATAGGCGTCGCAGGTCCTGGCGATGCCCTAGCCAACGAGGAAACATTCGAATTCTTTAAACGGGCCAATGAGAAATTCCCAAACCTCATAAAATGTATGAGCACTAATGGCCTCCTACTCCCCGAAAAGGCGGATGAATTAGCCAAACTCGGCGTGAAGACAATAACAGTCACAGTAAACGCTATAGACCCTGAAATAGGAGAGAAAATATACTCACATGTCACCTACCATGGGAAAATCTACAAGGGAAAAGAAGCCTTCAAGATACTCTCTAAAAACCAACTCGAAGGCATAGAAAAAGCCGCCAAAAAGGGTATCATAGTCAAGGTCAACACAGTACTCATACCAGGATTAAATGACGATCATATCATTGATATAGCCCATGAGGTTAAAAAGAGAGGAGCATCTCTAATGAACATAATACCCCTAATACCCTTAGGTGAGATGAAAGATTATCCCAGGCCAACATGTGCACAGATAGAAAAAGCAAGAGCCGAAGTAGAAAAGATATTACCAGTCTTCAGGGCTTGTATGCAATGTCGTGCAGACGCCTATGGAATACCAGGTGAAAAAGACAAACACCTGGACATCACACCAGCAAGCCACTACTAGGGATGGTGACCCCCATTGAAAACCATAAAATGGAAAGAAAACCGCCTACTACTAATAGACCAGCGCAAACTACCAGACAAACTCGAATACTTCGAATGCAAAGATTACAAGGATGTTATATTCGCCATAAAAAATATGGTGGTAAGGGGAGCCCCAGCAATAGGAGTTGCAGCAGCCTTCGCAGTTGCACTAGCAGACCTAACCAACGAAGACCTTGAAAAGGCCGCTGAGGAGATTAAAAATTCACGACCAACAGCCATAAACCTCCAATGGGCAGTTGAAAGAACATTATCCTCTGATTCTCCACTAGAAGAAGCTTTAAGGATATACTGGGAGGATATGGAGACTACAAGGGCCATTGGGGAACATGGGGCTGCTCTAATTGATGATGGGGATACTATTCTCACACATTGTAACGCCGGGGCCCTTGCATGTGTGGATTATGGGACAGCCCTTGGGGTTATAAGGGCAGCCCATAATAATGGTAAACATGTGAAAGTAATTTGTGATGAGACAAGGCCACTAGGCCAAGGGGCCCGTTTAAGTGTATGGGAACTTCAAAGGGACAACATCCCTGTAAAGCTTATAGTGGACAGTGCAGCCGGGTACCTTATGCAACAAGGCAAAATCGATAAGGTTATAATTGGGGCTGATAGAATTGCCAGGGGTGGTGTTGCTAATAAGATAGGCTCCCTGATGATTGCATTAGCTGCTGAAAGGTTTGGGGTGCCATTTTATGTGGCGGCCCCTAGCAGCACTTTTGATGAGGAGAATAGTATCTATGATACTATTATCGAGGAGAGGGGCCCTGATGAGGTTTTATATTATGGGGGTTGTAGGATAGCCCCAAGGGATACTCAAGTCATTAACCCTGCTTTTGATATTGTACCCTCTGATCTTATAACTGCTATAATCACTGAAGATGGTGTAATAGACCCCATTTAGGTTTTCTGGATTTTTACATCGATTGCAATCTGCCAAACCCCTGGACTCTTTGACTTAACCCTCCTCTTGTGGAGTATTTTCACCTTAAATGGTCTTGCAGCCTCTAACAGATGTTCTATTGGGGTTTTGAAGTCTCTTGCAAACTCGTAATAATGTATTATCCCATTCTCCTTTATCAGTTTTAATGCTAGGCTTAAGAATTCTTTGGCATTTGCTGGGAGATTCATTATGATCCTGTCAACTTTCTCGGGGATTTTCTCTGCAACTTCTCTTATGTCTCCGTGACATGGAATAATCTCATTGGCCCTGTTCAGCTTGATATTCTGTTTTAGGTATTCTATGGCCGCGGGGTTGATATCAACGGCATAGATCCGGGAAGCCCTTTTGTGTCTTGCGATGGCGAGGGAAAATGGTCCAACACCCGCGAACATGTCAAGGACTACTTCCCCTTTTTTTGTTTGTCTTGCGATTCTTTCTCTTTCATTCGCGAGCCTGGGGTTGAAGTAGACTTTTTTTATGTCTAGTTTTATCCTTGTGGAATATTCGACATGGATTGTCTCGGTTGAATCTTCACCTGCAAGATGCTCAAACTCCCTTATACGTTTAACGCCTTTAATTTTGCTTTTTTTCCGGAATACTCCGCGCCTTTTCGTGAATTTTAACACGGCCTCTCCTATTAAGTGTTTGTATTCTTCTAGTTCTTCTGGGATTTCTAAGATTACAATGTCTCCTATAATGTCAAAGGATCTTCTTATATCCATAAGGAGTCTATCTTCTATTTTATCCTCCAAGATCTCTTTAAAGTTTCGTGGATGCCTTTCATTCTCTTGGAATTTCGTTTCAACGATGGAAGCGCTTTCATGGATCGTTTTAGGGTCTACAGACTCCTTTAATGGTATGAAAACGGATCTTTGATCCCTTTTAATCTTAAAATTAGGATCTATAATGGAGTCCTTAGCAAGTCTTTTTATTATAGTGTTCGCGTACCTTTTAGGAACCCTAAGAGCCTTCAAAATAATTGACCTCCCCACTTTAAATCCTGCAATAATAATAACCATAACTTTTTCTTTTTCAGTTAGACAGTCTTTAAATCCTACAATAATAATAACCATAATATGATTTAAACTTTGTATCCTTGGGGGCAGATCCCATATGCTCTATATTATAGGTTTAGGACTCTATGATGAAAATGACATTTCAATCAAAGGCATGAAAACACTAAAAGAATGTGATAGGATATTCGCCGAATTTTACACAGCAAAACTAAAAGACCAGAGCCTATCAACAATAAAAGAGAAAACAGGGAAAGATATTCAGATCATAGGAAGGAAGGAGATAGAAGAGGAAATGAAACCACTAAAATACGCTAAAAGGGAAGATGTGGCATTACTAGTGCCAGGGGATCCGTTAGCCGCCACAACACACTCCACCCTCATATTAGAGGCCCAGAGAAAAAACATTAAAACAAGGATCATACACTCATCATCTATTTTCTCAGCGGCCCCGGGCCTCGCAGGCCTACAAATATACAAGTTCGGTAAAACAACAACAATACCATTTCCAGAAGAAAACTATTTCCCACATTCACCATATCTCACAATCAAAAATAACCTTAAATATGATGCCCACACCCTAATACTCTTAGATATAAAAGCCGAAGAAAACAAGTATATGAACGCAAACCAAGGCCTAAAATACCTCCTAAAAGTTGAAGAAGAGAGAAAAGAGAATATAATCAGCTTAGATTCGCTAGCTGTTGTATTAGCCAGGGTGGGGTCATCAAATCCGCTTATAAGGGCTGATAGGATAAAGAAACTCATAGTGGAAGATTTTGGGGGCCCCCTGCACTGTCTAATCATCCCATCCAAGTTACACTTCCTTGAAGCAGAATACCTCATAGAAATAGGGAGAGCACCACCAGAAATACTAGAGGGGAGAATATGAAACATCACGACGCCGGTAAAACAACAAGAGACATACTAAATGCAAAGAATGTCATAAAAGTTTTAAAAATTAAAGATGGGATGATATTAGTCGATGCAGGTTGCGGTGACGGTTTCATATCCATTGAAGCCTCAAAGACCATTGACACTGGTAAAATCTATGCCATCGACATCTATGAAAAATCCATCAACATACTAAAGAAGACAATAAAAAAGGAGAACATAAAAAACATCAAAGCAATACTCGGGGATATAACAAGGAAACTCCCAATCCCAGACGCTACAGTAGATATATATTTCATGGCTAATGTATTACATGGTCTAGTAGCCAATAAGAGAATTAAACCTGCTATGAAGGAGATAATCAGGGTGCTGAAACCTGATGGTAGACTAGCCATTGTAGAATTCAAAAAAAGAAGCAAACTAGGACCTCACCCCTCCCTAAGATTAGACCCTGATAAAACCTCTGATATTATAAAAGTTTATGGTTTTCACCCAGTAAGGGTAGAGGACGTTGGACCCTACCATTATATTCTAGTGGCGAGGAAGTCAGTATAATCGTGTATACCTTTGGAGGTATTCTTGGAATTCATTGTCTAGTATGCGCAGGGCTGTCATGTTAGCTGGTGAAGTGGCTGCTTTTTCCTCTACAAGGTTCCTGAGGGTTCCCATCTTTATATGCTCTCTCACTTCTCTTATAACAAAATCAAGAGTTTCCTTATTGTAGTTGTAAAGTTCGCTCTCATTCAATTTGTATATCTCATATTTGTCTAACCTATAGGAATGGTTAGGCGCCATTAGAATGTTAAGGTAACTGTAGAATTTGCATATAGTATCTGTGAAAAAATCGACGCCCATATAAACCAGTATAGGTATGAATGATGCTTCAGAGTATGGAAAACATAATAGGGTGTCTGGTTTTATACTTTCACGGAGTTTAACCGTTAATCTTACAAGATCCATGGGTTTTGTGAGTAATTCATCCCCATTTGCTATTATAAGCTTCTTAAAGCCTAAGGCCTCAAGTTCTATTGCACATTTAATCCTTAGATCTAAGTATTTAGCGCCGTGTATAACGGCATATTCACCCTTTGAAGATTTGGCATTTTTTATTGTTTCTTCCACACTCCATTTGGCTATTTCAATGGGCACATTATAAGGTGTGGGCTGATCCGGTGCAAAGTCCATGGTCTCATATTCTATGACTGTTGGTGTTTCCATCCCATTTATCATGCCTAGACGGGCTGGGCCATCATGAAGTTTTATCTCAAACTTTTTCATATTTGCCACCGATTATATGAAAGCCTATTCCCCCCATTTCCTGGTGGGCATGAATACTATCTTCTTTGTGTTAGCATATAACCTATAGTGTAACCTAAAAGGTTACACTCTTGTGATTTTTAGTAACTTATATATACTGAGCACTTCCAGACCGGAAACATGGGAACCAGTGACACCCCCAATACTAGGGCGTGAAAACAATG
>LGEU01000038.1 GCA_001507955.1 Methanobacteriaceae archaeon 41_258
TAACCTTCCTTTGGAGTCCTAATAACAATCCTCCTATTATGAATGCTGTGATTATCTCTAATAGCATGTAGGGCAGATTGATGCTGATAAGATAAGTCATCTTCATCACCAAAGTTTAATAACCTGTGAATGTCACCTTTGTGCGCTCTTTCTCATCTTTTTTTGTCTTTGCACGGGCCATTAACACGAGGCCGATATAATATGCTGATAATGGGATGAATACGGTTAAAATCACGATTGAAACAGCTAATGGAAAGGATATTATAAATCCGAGTATGATGGGTAGGCTGGTGATTATTGCGAGCATACTATTTTTTGTCCCTTTTTTCATCTTGGATCACCCCAGGATTAATAGGACTTCTATTACTCTTGTGAAAACCATTAGGGAGCTTAAGTGCATCATATTTATATAAGGGGCCCCCTTTGCCCTTATCATCTCTACTTTGGTTGCGAAGAATGGTGCCAAGGCACCTTCTCCTATAGCTCCTATAAGGAGTAATGTTCTACTCATATTCAATATAGGGTTTGTGTGGATGTTTGCTAGGACGCCCATACTTAGCGTGCCTGTGTTTGCTAGTATCATGGCCACCCCACCAAAGAGTGGTAAGCTGCAGATCATGAGGACGAGACCATAATGGAATGTTGCATCAAGGACATGGGCGTCCTTTACTCCTGCGAATATTCCCATGTTAGTGATGCCAGTTAATGACACAAATAATGCGAAATTGAACAAGTCCCCAGTGGTTACCACGCCTGTTAATGCTATACCGCAGAGTATTGTCATGAATCTCCTGAACCTGGCTTCTTTCCTCTCTACAGTGGTCGTTCTTACTACGTCTTCTCCAAATCTTGTCACCGATCTCAGTTCTGGCTTGCTTAGCGCCAGGAATGCTGTGAATGCTGCTATAACCGCCACTAAGGCTAGTGAAAATGGGCTTATATATAATACTATGTCTATGAATGGGATATGTCCTATTATTGGACCGCTTAAGTTGGTTATCTCATTCATTGTTAACCGCCTTTATTTATTGAATTCCTCCCGGTTTAGTATTCCTAGAAGTCCGAATTTCAAGGCTACTTTGACTATGATCCCGCCGCCTGACATGAATAGTGCCACGAGCCATAGTCTAGGGTTTAAGAAATATAATAGGAATCCTAGGAGCCATAAGCACCATGCAAGTCCCGAGACTCCTGACATTTCCTCCCAGAAATCATGTGATAAGCCCTTGGGTTCTCCTATGAAAAGGTATATGAGTATACCTGCTCCTGCAACCGCCCCCCCTGTAAAGCCTGTTAGGATAGTACCATAGACGACGCATAGAAGTGACGTCATGGGGATGGCTGTTTTTAGAACTTCCATGTCAATGGGTTTATATTCCTTCAACCTGGGGTAACTGATCCCCCTTTTTATATATTCTCTGAATATTAGTACTTCTGTTACTGCTAGTATCTCTGCTAGTGATACAACCAACCCTGGGAGGATAAGGGCCTCGGCTAGGTCGGTCCCTACAGCTGCCACGATTATCAGCATGGCATAAGTGACTATTTGTATTATTAAAATCTTTTGAAAGTCGTCTCTTTCTATTATAACACCTGAGAGTCCTATAGCAGCTGTTAAGATGGCGATTATGATTGCTAATGGATAAAAGTTCGTGATTATCTGGGGCACAAAGTTAGGGACTACTGAACTAGGATCCATTATATTATTCTCCTGTCATTTTTCTCGTCCTGTTTAATATAACCCAGGATGCTATTGTAAATGCTGTGAATAGTATGGATGATTCGAGGATCGTGTCTAATCCCCTTGTATAATATAGTATTTCATCTAGTATCCCTCCCGGATGTGCTACGATGGTAGTGCCTAGATGGTAGGAGACGTCCCTCATCCACTGGGAAAACGGTGTCAGATACGCTGTTATCCAACCTTCATATGGGCTCTTGTACTGTGATTTCACTATACCCCTATTGTCTGGGTCTACTGGTAGTCCGCCACGATTATAGGGGGCGAGATTATAACTTATATCAATATTTTTCTTGGCTAACTCCATTTGGAGTTGGGGTGCGGGTTTAGGATAGACCTGTTCCGGGTTGAGATGGAATGGAAGAGGCAAACTAAAAACTAATACTATCGCTATGGCGAATGCGAATATCTTCGGAACCACCCTAGGCTCGGCTAACGAATTCAATATCCTCCCTATCAACTTATGGAGCCTCCCATTTCTTCCAATCTTATAATAGCCCTTATCATAATAATGTAGAGGATTGGATTCACGCTTAAGAATGTTAGCATTGCAAGGGTATAATTATAACTTAAAAAGATCAAAGCCACCCCAGTGGAGGGGACTGTAAGGTTTATTATCCTAACTATGGGCTCTGTTGAAGTTTTAGGCCCGAACACAACACCTAAACCCCCAATTAATAATAATGTTAATCCAAGGTAGAATGATATTAATGGGAGAGTCCCGGTGGCTGATATCATCCTAGTTCGCCTCGCATTTTTCTGATTTCAAGTACTCTGATTAATCCAATCATCATTATAATTATCCCCACGAAGGTCATGAATGATGATGCCATTGCCACGTCAAGATAGCCGAAGGTTGCCACGATACTAATCAGACCATCCCCTAGGACTGCTAACATCAGGAATTTGTCTATGGGTCTTGTCTGGAGCACACCCCCTAAGGCTCCTACTATCATGAGGATGGCCGCGGCATATACGAATTCAATCGCCATGTTCTATCTCCTTTACTTTACTTATGGTGAATGCTATGGCATTTGCGCCTACAGTCGCGAGTATAAAATATACCATGGATGCTATGGCACCTAGTGGCGACGGGTTTTTGAGTGTTATAACAGCCGCCACTCCAAAATTTATAACGTTGAGGTATGGCATCCTTTCTAGCCTATTCTGGGTTATGAAGAGTCTTAAAACCATATATATTATTATACAGGAAATTATTGTCTCTTCTATCATTTTCATCACTTGATGACTTTTCTATTCATTTTCCTGGCTATTTTACCGATAAGCTTAGAAGATAGTGGATGGTACAAGCCTTGGATTGTCAATATGGCGATCACCATACCTACTATAAAGTAATTTGCTGTGATACCAAAATGTGATGCAACCCATATTATGAAGGTTATGGCTAAGGCTCCTGTTGTCCCAGCATATCCAGGATCCGCACACATTCTATTCCCAAAATAGACAAACAATGCCGCGATTAAACCGCCTTCAGGCCCTCCAAATCCGTAGTAACCGCAGGATGCTAGTAGAGTTCCGGCTGAAGCATCTGGAGAGCATACAATGTTCCCTGAAAAATAGCCCCCTCCTAGATCTCCTTCTCTTTTCTCTATGGATCTGCCAATTGCCCTGGCACCCCTGACACCTGGGGCTTCGGGTAGGCCCATCCATATGTCTATTATAACAAAGTTCAGCCACGCCAAGACCGCGGCGATTGGGATCGCTACCATTTCATTCAAAAATATCCACTCCAAACTGATAATCCCCTAAAAATAATATTGGACTTGTCACAAGTCATATGATTATATTTAATATCCTTAGGTTCCATGTATAAGCCTATAAAGCTTTGTGAGGTTATGAAATCTGGGAGGATGTTTAAATGTTTAATAGTTTTTTCAAAAAATATTGGAGTGTGAGTATATTAAACATTCTTTGCACCTCATACCCGTATTATACCTTTATACTTCACCTTAATTCTTCTCCTAAAACATATAAATATGTTTTGTTTTGCCCAGAATATGAATATCCTATAAATTTTTGTTATCCACACCATTTTATCGTCCAAACTTAAAGATGCGGGGATGTGAAAACCGCAGATATCAATTATAACAAGTGTATCCCACTGCCATTATGTGTTTTATAGTACTTGGGATGATAATTCTAGGGCTATATCCTCGTTGTATATCATTTTGAGGTTCCAGAATAATGTTAAGTAGGATTTTAATGGCGTTGGATCATTTTCAACATTCTTTTTTAGGGTGTATTTTAGGGTTTTTTCCATGGCCTTTTTGTCCCCAGCCACATAATATACTAGGATTGCATCGGCATAATGTCCTATGGAGTATATTTCAGAGTCTCCGTCACCTTTAAATTTGCCATTGTCATTTTGGTTAGCTTTAAGCCATTCCGAACCTTTTTGAATCGCTTTGAGGGCTTTTGTATCATTTGTGGTGAGGTAGTATATTGCTAACCCTTTAAGTATTTCAATATTTTCATATGCTGTGGAAGTCCAAGACCCGTCCCCTTCTTGTTTTTCAATTACATTGTATACGAGTTTTTTATCTGGGCTTATTCCACCCACCTGGGATTTCGTTTTAAGTTTCAAGTAATCTGTTCCCATAAACTGTGATGATTCCTTGTTGGCTGCTATTTTGATATCCTCATCATTTATCTGGTTTTCAATAAATTGTAACCCTTTTTTTACTATTTTTTCAGTTTCATTTGTTTTCAAGTCTTTAAGGGGATAGATTGCCTGGGCCGTTGTTAGGGTGTATTCTGCTGGTGGCATTCCCCCTGGGAATGACCCGTTTTCCATCTGCTTATATTCTAACCATTCAATAAGATAATCAGATCGTTCTTTAAATCTTGTGTCACCCGTTTTTGAAGATAGTTTAGCATATAGTACCGCTATCATGGCATTGGAATCGTAGCAGCCTTTGAATGCGCTCCCAAATTCCAAGTCCTTGGCGGTATCATCTCCTTTTGGAGCGTATCCACCACTCTCTGAATAAGAATATCCATTCCAGAATTTTTCTATGAAACTGGTTATCTTTTCATATTCTGGGTTTCCTGTAAAGTTTATTTTGGCCTTTTCGCCTTTTAGGGGTGGGTTTGGAATGTACTGGTATACTGCGGCGTCTCCAGTTACGATAAGGGTTTTGAAGTGTGTGTCTGTGGGGAGGTATAGACCCAAGCCTTGTTGGTGCATATCCTTTCTAATGTAAATGTACGTTATATTATTTTTTTCCAGGAAATAATAGGCCTCGTTGGGCTGTGACGTGGTGAATATCGTTTTCACTTCTATTTCGGTCATCTCCTTCTCTTTCAAAGTGGGTGGGTTTCCCATCATGCCCTGGTAGATTGTTTTCCATAATAGGACGTCTTTTCGGTGCGTGTTACCTATGAGAAGGTAAGCATCATCCATTGTCGCCAAGAACACAGAATTTGCGGGGGTGTTTTCATCTATCCATTTAAAGGCTTCCATCTGCTCCGGTGTAGGATTTATAACATTTACATAGGCTATCACACCCCCTTGCATGATTGGGATGATTAAAAGGAATGACATAATAAATAATCTTATATATGGTGTGAGATTTTTCTTAAGTATCCTGTAATCTGGTATTTTCACCCTATCCAATCTTATAATGGCCTGTGCAAGCCCATAACCAGCCATTAAAGATAGTGGTATCGCCGCATAAGGGTCCCGGAATCTGAAGGAATATGTTCCTATCATCGCAAATACAACGAACCATAAAAGGATGAACTTATAAATGGGATTCTTTGATCTTATGAAAAATAATGCACCATATAATCCAAATATGATCTGGATTAAACCCATCCACTTTGGGAATCCGAGTATTGTAACTGGTTGTGTTTGTAAACGGGCAGTGAATAATACAAATTCTAGAATACCAGCGGCTGCTAAGAGGAATAAAATGGAAACTTCTACCGGCCTTTTTTTAAAGGATGGTATCATGAATGTTAAAATGAATAATAGGATGGTTAGGATGAGGAATACCCACCCCCGATGGGTGAAGAGGTATATAGATAATACTAAAAGGGCTGTTATAAGATACTTGAAACTACCTTTGAATATCTTGAAGAATCCTCCTAGACTGAAATTATCAATATCAGAATATCCTGGCATGCTCTTAGCATATTTTATAAGCAAGTAGAGTATTATTGTGAATAATAGGATCCCTAAGGATTCTGGTATGAAAACTGATGTTCTGGCCACGAATGATGGTACCATTGAGAACAAAAAGGCAGATAAAATTGCCTCCCTCTTCTTCTCAAAGATCTCCCATGCAATCTTATAGAATACGAGGACGGTTAACATTCCAAGAAATGGTGGTAAAAGAAAGAATACAAGTTGACTGTTAAAGATCTTATACAATAAGAATCCTAGTATATGATAGAATGGTGGATAAGCATACGGTTTAAGCCCTAATAGTGAAATTAGATTCCTTGAAAGTATACCTAGACCCTCCGTAGCTAGCCTCATTACGATGTCATGGTGGATATATGCATCATTACCAGGGAATGCAAAATTCCTACTTGGTATAAGTCTTATGATAAAGGCTAAGATACATACCAATATAATGGATTTATTTTTTGGCAAAATTTATCACCGTTTATAGTATTTCCTTGAGGATTCTGAGGATATTACGGTAGTCTTTCACAAATCTAAGAAGTGAAGTGCTAAAAAGGTTTAATTCTCCTCCTTCTAATGATTCCACCAACTTATTAATATCTTCGTCGGTTAGTTGATTAAGTATTTTCCGATACTTAAGGGATCTTTTAATATTGGCCCCCACCCTCTTGTACCATCTTTTCTCATACCTTTTCAGGAACTCTGCATCGGCCCTACCCATCTCTATGGCCTCTGATGCGATTTCACCAGCTATCTTCGCACATTCTGCGGCTATGTGTATACCCCCTCCTGTTAATGGGTCTACTTGCCCTGCAGCATCACCCACAACCATCAGACCATCAGTATAGGTTCTTTTCACGGGCCCTCCAATGGGCACGGCCCCTATATTGAATTCTATTTCAGTTGCATCCAATTTTGACGTGAATCTTTTAAGATAATATTGGGCGCTTTTCGCGTTCCATTTTCTTCTACGTATTCCAACACCAATGTTCGCCCTTTCCTCACCCTTTGGGAATACCCAGAGGTAACCTCCAGGCGCTGTTCTATTTCCAAAATAGAGTTCCATTATCTCCTTTTTAATGTTAACGCCCACCATCTCTGACTGGGCGCATGAGCAGATTTCATCCACCCTAAACCTTGTATCAAGGCCCGCTTTCCTGGCGATTTTTGATTGTATCCCATCTGCAGCTATAACAATATCTGAGCAGATATCAAATGTCTGACCATCTTTTTTAACTATCACACCCCCAACTTTCCCATCTTTGATTATAAGATCCTTTGCTATTGTATTGAGCATTATTTCGGTTCCTTGTTCGGCCGCCCGGATGGCAAGGTATTTATCAAATATTTTCCTTTCAACAATATAACCTTTTATTATAGGGTCATCGGTTAGGAAACTTGCACCTGAGGGTGCATGGATGCACGCCCCCCTAATCCTAGAACAAGTGAACTGTGCCAATGGTTTTATTTTCATGGATTTGAAAAAAGTGTCACTAACACCCCCAGCACATTGTACTGGCGTGCCTATCTCAGGATTTTTTTCCACCATGAGAACATCGAGACCCTCCCTTGCCGCGTGGAACGAGGATATGGACCCGGCAACCCTACCCCCCACCACTATCAAATCATATTTAATGATCTACACCCCCCATATTATTTGGATGGCATTCACTGGACATATTATACTACAAGTACCGCATTCTCTACATTCCCCATTCATTATGACAATCTTTTCCATTTCTAGAATTTCATAGGGGCATACATTTACACAAGCACCACAACACCCACACTTCTCTAGTAACCTCAATCGATCACCTTATATATTTTATAGTGTGCCCACACTGAAGACATGGAGGGAAGTCCTATCCCCCCTGATTACTGATAGGGAAATCTTTTCTTGAAATCCATAAAGGGTGAGGTTTTTAATCATTTAACCGTTAACTTAATATACCAGTTTTTTCCTATTTATTAATTACCATGCAGGGGTGCCCGAGCGGCCAAAGGGGGAGGACTTAAGATCCTCTGGCGCAGGCCTTCGAGGGTTCAAATCCCTTCCCCTGCATTAACTTATTCTGGCCTTAGTAGCTCAGTGGTAGAGCGCTGCCTTGGTAAGGCAGAGGTCGGGGGTTCAAATCCCCCCTAAGGCTTTAATGATGATTAATTTTCTTGGTAAGAGTTTATGGGAAAATGATATTCTTCTTGGTGGTGGAATTGTCCAAGGCATTTGATATAATAATGGCAGGGCTGATATCGGGGATAGTAGCATTCACCACCCAAAAACTTGGGGTTGGTGGAACTGCATTAGGCGCGGTTTTAGGTTCAATGCTTTATCAACTATTATCCCATTACCTTAGAGAGCCGCTAGGAAATGTTAAAACGCGGGTAGTGGAAGATAAGATAGTTTTCACGATTCCACTTATTATAATCCTTATAATAGAAGTTATAAACTTCCTAGCCAATTTTTATTGGAGATCAGAGAGTATACTCTATCTCCTGGAAGGTGTAACCCATTGGAATCTTTTCAGGTCAATGGGCCTTGGCCTTCTCATAATGGGATTATATCCCCTTTTCAGAGCAGATGAAATAAAGAGAACTCATGGATACTTGCTTATATTCGCTGGTCTATTGCTCCTTTTAAGAGGCTTTATAGATGTGAATTCGTCCATTGTAAGATTGTATAGTCTGTTGTTTTATCAATTTGATGCCCTGATCTCGGTGATCATCATTGCGATTCTAATTTATGTGATAGCTGTTATTTTTAATGAATCCATAGTTATAATAACTGAGGATAAAAGATAAGTGATGGGAATGCCTGGGAAAAATGCTACTTTAAAGGCGATAATCGACGTGATATTATACGAAAATCCGTCTACACAAGATGAAATCGCTGAAAAGTTGGGGATCACACGACGTTATGTTACTGAACTGCTCAGACCCCTTATAAGAAAAGGCGTTGTTAAAAGGGCTTATATGGTCGATCTCCAAAAATTTGAGGAATTTTCAGATATTTTTGGCGAGGAATTGACCTCAAAGGAATATGCGGGAAGTTTTTTCATCAAGGAGCTTCTAAAGGACATGTCAAAACATGTGTGTAAACAGCTTGAAAAATCATTTAAGGCCCTTGAAACATATGATAAGGAACTTGCAGATGAAGCCCTTAAAATGGATTATGTTACGAATCATATGCATGAGAAGATTAGGTCTTCAATTGATACTGCGATAGCTATGAATCCATATTCTGAGTTTGGGAGGGCTGTGGTCTTCACTGAAATTGCATATGATCTTGAACGTATAGGTGATCATTCAGGTATAGTGGCCAATTTCACGGTTAAGGAAGCTTATCCTGTTGACCCTGAGATAATGAAGTATCTCAATGGAATGTATGAAACAGCTATTAGCATGGTTAAAAAGGCCATGGACGCTTTCCTTAACGAAAGATTGGGATTTAAAGATGATGTTATGAGACTTGAGGAGGAAATGCATAGGATACAGAGAAAGGCGCTTAATTGTATCGCGGTTCAGATGGCAGAAACCTCTTTTGATGGGAAGGAGCGTTCAACATATTATATTTCGCTTTCAAGGATTGTTAAGACCTTCGAGAGGATAGGGGATATTTGTGTTGAGATTATGGATACTGCAGTGGAATTTTATAAGAATATTCCACGCACAACCACACCTGAGAGGTTCAGGAAGTTTTGAATTTTCCTTTCCAAAGAATTTTTTTCTTGTCCATAAAAAGCATCGAAGGGCATCGCATCCCAAGTTATATATTGTGGGATATTGCTAAAAGGATTGGTTTTGTCGGGAAAAGTTTTGTGGGGGTGTATATTTAATGGTTTTATTAAAAGGCCGTTGGGTGCTTCAACTTTTTGTATTTTTTGGTATATTGTTGTATTGTTTCGTCCAAGTTTTTGGATTCTCTTAGTTTTCCTGGTTTTTTTCCATAGTATTGTATTTCTTCGAGTTTCAAAGTTTTTCTGAATGGTTTTTCTTGTGTTTTTTCTTCGTTTATGTGGGCTATTAACCCTGGAAGCCTTCCTATCATGAATATTCCCGTTCCTGCGCTCCAGTGAAATCCTAGGTCGGATAGTATTGCTGCGTTGGCTCCGTCGATATTTAAGTGTATTTTTTTGGTTTTGTGTAGTGTTTTTTCGATTTCTTTTGCTAGTTGAGTGTGTGGTCCTGCGTATTCCAACTTTCCCGCTACTTTTAGGATTTTGGCTGCTCTGGGATCTTTATGGTGATATCTATGACCATATCCTGGTATTTTCTTAGCATTTTGCAAGTGTTCTTTTATGGTTTTTTTGGCTAGGGATGGTATGTCTTCTTCGGTTTCACATAGCTTTATGGTATTTTGGAATAGTCTCATGGCTTTTTCTATGGCGCCTGCGTGTTTTTCTCCGAATGCTAATAGGCTTGCTGCGACAGATGCGTTTAAGGTGGAGCCGGTAGAAGCGGTGAGACGGGCAACTTGTGTGCTGGGTGGGGTGATGCTGTGGTCGCAGAGGGATACTAGTATGGCGTTGAGCATTTTGGATTCTTTTTGGGAAGGTAGGTTGCCCGTTAGTAGTAAGAATATTATATCGGCGAAGTTGACGTTTTCGATAAGGTCTTCCAGGAAGTAACCACGTGTAGCGATGCAATTTTTTCCTATGAAGGTTATGGCAGTTTTCCAGCGGTAAAAATCAATTTTAAAGGTTTCTTTTAAGGATTTTTCTGTTATCATGGCTATTCACCGTATTGTCCTTGGATCTACTCCTATTTAAATTTAACACTTTTAATGCAGTTTTATTCACATAATATGAACTAAATTTTGTTACCAAGCTTTTTTGTTCATATAAAGTGAAATATAATTCACTAATAGTAAAATTTAAGTATGTTGATGACAACCTACAATATTGGTGATAAAAAATGGACACCAAAACAATCGTAGGGATAATAGTAGCCATACTTGTAATAATAGGGGCTTTGATGATCCTAGGCGGTCAAGGCCAAGGTGAAAAGAAAATTGACATAGTCGGTTCAAC
>LGEU01000039.1 GCA_001507955.1 Methanobacteriaceae archaeon 41_258
GTGCTCTTCGGGGGTCGAACATACTATTATATCGAATCAGATGAAGGTGACGACTTGAAATACCTTGCAGAGAATCTTCCATCATCAGCCTCTAAAGACTATGGCAGACCATTCTATGAAATATTCAAAGAAGCTGGTTATGATTTCTACAAGATAGATAAGGGAATGTTCGCCCCAGCTGAGGTCTTCATTAATGATCTTCGCACAGGCGAAGTATTCAGAGCAGGTTTCGTCAACGAAGAGCTGCTCATAAAATCCTTCAACCTATAAAATTGGAGTTGGGGGATAATCCCCCCATATTAACCCTATATGCGATATCCACAATTTGAACAGTAGCCGTTTGGATCTCCATAACCAGCGGTACCTGTAGCATGGTAACTATAGGATCCGCAGTTTGGACAGACTAATAGGCCATCATCATCCCCATATCCACACTCAGGACACCTTGTACCCACATACCATGGGTAATATCCACAGTTTGGACATTTCTGGGCCCCTGATGGCCCTCCTGAATCCCCGCCACCAGTTTGGATGGTGGGCGGATCTGTGGTATTATTTTGTGGCTGGATGAGTGGCCATTGAATGCATCCAAAACAAGAGGTTAAAAGCACCATCACAGCAAAAATAGAAATCAAAAACTTTGCATCCATTTTTTTCTCCTCTAACATTTTTTGTGAGCATGACGCTCATTCTAGGAGGTGGAATTCCTAATAGATGATAAAATTGTCCTTTAGAACCCTCCCAGTCTAATATAATCTTCTTATGATATATATTTTTTCTTTTTGGAATGTTATCATATTGTGACTTTCACCCCCCACAGATTTATGGTTAGGACTTTATTGGTAGTCAATGGTAAGCCTTCTTGTTAAGTCCAAGTGTATGGGTCGAATTCTGATGGTGGTATGTACATTATCTCGGCATATCCTCTTCTGAGCAATTCTGCGTTGAGGTTCATATCATCAACATAAACTACAGCGAGTATTCGACCGTATTTGTCATAATTTTTAGCATCGTCAATGTCTAAATAGACTGTTTTACCTAGGCACATTTTCTCCACAAAATCCTTTGCTTCCCAGTATCCTGGTTGTCCACGTTCCGGGGTGTTAACGCCAACGAGGCGTATCCGTCCAACACCTTCAACATCTATTGTGTCACCATCCACCACATGATAACAGTAACCACTTGCTTCATATGCACTTTGATTACTCGTATTATTAGGAGGTGGGCTAGTTTCATTGCCTTTATCAACATTAAAGGTGATATTGTCCCCGGTGTCTGTTGAATCTGGTAACAGGCTCCCGATAACGACCAATATTAAAATTCCAATGCAGCATAATCCTGTTACTGTGGCTAGTGTAGTATTATCCTTTTTGGATACCATGAACTTCACTATTTTCCGAGTTTTTCGGCTACCGCTCTTGCGAATTCATCAGCCACATTTGGATTCTTTGCAGTTATTATATTCCCAGAGACTACAACATCTCTTTTCACATATTTGGCGCCATTTTCACCTAGTATATATTCGAGGCCGGGGTATATGGTGGCTTCTTTGCCATTTAGTATCTCTGCTTTTGCTAATATTGCAGGGGCTGCGCAGATCGCGCCTATGATCTTACCTTGTCTGTTGGCTTCTTCAACGATTTCGATGACCTTTTCCATGTTCGGATCATCTATTTTCCCAGTTACCCTATCGTATACTCCGCTTCCACCTACAAGTATTAGAGCATCATATTGGCCTATATCCTTTGGGCTCATATCTTCTATGTAGATATCATACTCTCTGTTTATCCTGTCAGCAGCTATGATAGTATAATTTCCACTTATTTTCTCGGCAGCCTCTAATTCTATGGGGTTGTACCTGTCAAATATGATAATAGCAACACGCTTATCAGTTAAGGGTTTCTCACTGGCCATGTAGAATGATAGGATGGCTATAATTGCTATGCCCACAAGGAGTATTATAAGGTACTCTTTCCGCATTAAAAACCCCCCAAGCTTATATGATATTATTTTTATCTTTTTATTGATAAGTTTAAGGGTCTTGGATGATAATTATATCCACTTTTTTATGATGGGGCGTTTTATGGGTTAATCTTTTTTATGATACTCCGGTAAAATATAATACAAACGATTTTTTATAACAGGAGTTTTTCAGGTGATCATGTGACAGCTAAGGCTACCATTGGTGAAAAGATAAAAAAGTTTAGAAAGGATAAGGAGATAAGTCTTAAAGAACTTTCTGAGAATAGTGGAGTTAAAGAGGATCTTATAAAGGATATAGAGGATGGGGAGATCATACCGTCACTAGCCCCCCTTATCAAGATTTCAAGATCTCTTGGGATCAGATTAGGGACACTATTAGATGATACAATAGAAGAGGGGCCAGTGATCGTGAGGGAGGGAAAAGCTGGTAAAGTAATACACTTCTCTGGGCAAGAGGATGAGACTAGTGAAAGTCACCTTGATTTTTATTCCCTCGCAGCTGGGAAGGTTGACAGACACATGGAGCCATTCATAGTCCAGGTTGAACCACACCATGATAAATTCAAACTTTCATCACATGAAGGCGAAGAATTCATATACGTACTCGAAGGAGAAATCGAGATATTATATGGTAAGGAAAAATACCACCTCAAGGAGGGGGATAGCATCTACTATGATTCTATAGTCCCCCATCATCTACATACACGAGGCGATAAACCAGCAAGGATACTGGCAGTAGTCTACACACCATTCTAACAGAAGCTGGGGGGATGTGTTCTATGGTTTTCACAGAAGATACAATCGGCGAATTCCTAGAAAAACAGGTGCAAAAATACCCTGATAAAGAATTTATAATATACCCTGACCGGAATCTGAGATTCACTTATAATGAATTCAATGAAAGGGTTAACTTACTAGCGAAGGGACTTTTAGCCATAGGCCTCAAGAAAGGTGACCATTTAGGTATCTGGGCGACTAACGTGCCAGACTGGTTAACATTCCTTTTTGCCACGGCAAAAATAGGAGTCGTGCTCGTCACAATAAACACGGCCTATAAAATCCACGAATTAGAGTATGTGATGAAACAATCTGACATGAAAGCCATAGCTTTAATAGATGGTTTCCGTGATGTTGATTATATAAAGACTATCTACGAGCTCGTACCCGAACTTAAAAGTCATGAAAGGGGTAATCTTAAAAGTAAGAGATTCCCCCATCTTAAAAGTGTCATTTATATTGGGGCTGCGAAGCATCGTGGAATGTATAACATCCATGAGTTGATGCTACTCGGCAAACACATCCCAGATAGCGAACTGGAAAAAGTGAAAAAGACCCTTAACAATGACGATGTTATAAATATGCAATATACTTCTGGCACAACAGGATTCCCAAAGGGGGTGATGTTAACACACCGTAACATACTTAATAACGGTTATTATATTGGTGAAAGGCAAAAATTCACAGAAAAAGACAAACTATGCCTCCCAGTGCCATTATTTCACTGTTTTGGGATAGTACTGGGCGTACTCGCAATTTTAACCCATGGTGGGGCCCTTGTAATCCTAGAAGAATTTGATCCGCTGTTAGTATTGGCCGCGGTTGAAAAGGAAAAATGCACAGCACTTTACGGAGTCCCCACAATGTTCATAGCAGAGTTCACACATCCAATGTTTGACATGTTTGATCTTTCTTCCCTTAGAACAGGGATTATGGCAGGATCTCCCTGCCCCATCGAGGCCATGAAGCGCGTTATCAATGAGATGCACATGAAGGAGATTACAATCGTCTACGGGCTTACAGAAGCATCCCCAGGTATTACCCAAAGCAGCGTAGATGATCCTATCGAGAAAAGAGTTGAAACTGTTGGGAAACCACTCCCACACATCGAGGTCAAGTTAGTGGATCCTGAAACAGGTAAAGAAGTTGGACCCGGACAGATAGGTGAAATATGTTGCAGAGGATACAATGTGATGAAAGGCTATTATAAGATGCCAGAAATGACAAAGGAGGTTATAGATGAGGATGGTTGGTTACATAGTGGGGATCTCGCGGTCATGGACGAAGAAGGCTATTATTCCATCGTTGGACGTATCAAAGACATGATCATAAGAGGCGGTGAGAACATTTATCCAAGGGAGATTGAAGAGTTCCTACATACCATGCCAGGCATCAAAGACGTTCAAGTGGTGGGCATACCAGATGAAAAATATGGCGAAATAGTCGGAGCATTCGTCATAAAAGAAGAAAACGCTGACATAAAGGAAGAGGATGTCAGAGATTATGCTATAGAGAGGATAGCCCGTTATAAAGTGCCTAAACACGTTTTCTTCGTGGAAGAGTTCCCATTAACAGCCAGTGGCAAAGTCCAAAAATTCAAATTACGGGAAATGGCAATTAAACTATTAAAGAAGAAAGAAAATGATAGTATTAAATAGGAAAAAAAGGATAATCGAATTACTACCAATTGGAAAAGCCAAAGGAGCATTAAATTCTCGCAGAAAACCATTATTTCAAGGTTACATACGCCTAACAAGAACGGCTAAAGGGCTTAGGATAAAACGCTTTATCATAAAAAAGGGTAAAAAAGAAAAACCAACAGCCCCAGCAGAGGCTATAAAACTTCTCAGAAAACAACTAATATTCCTCCCAAAAAAAGATGACGAAATAGAAGAATTCTTAGCATCCCTTAACATTAAAAACCGTTATGCCAGAGTATGTAATCATTGCCTCCTCGAAGGATACGTTACAATCATCACAAAAGGATTCAAATACCATAACCAGTGGATATGCAAACAATGCGCCGATGAAGTGATAAAAAGGGAAATCAAATATAATGGGATGGACAAGAAAACATTCAAAAACTTTAAAAGACTCCTCCAGAGGACACAAGACTTGGAAAAACTTTTAAAAGTTTTCGAACCCCGTTTCGACCCCCTGAGGGAGCCTAGCCTAACATTATTTGACAAGACAATCTCGTCAAAGGATGAGAAAAACCCAATTTCTGTAGATGAACTACAGATACCCAAAAATTTTAAATCCATATTAAAAATGCATGGTAACAGACAACTTTTACCTGTGCAAAAACTCGCAATAGAAGAAGGCCTCCTAAAAGGCGAAGACCTTTTGATAGTATCCGCCACTGCGAGTGGAAAAACTCTAATAGGAGAATTGGCAGGAATACCCAAAGCCTTAAATGGTAAAAGGTTCTTGTTTTTAACCCCTCTTGTAGCCCTTGCAAACCAAAAATACCACGAGTTCAAATCCAAATATTCTAAGATGGGCCTTAAAACGGCCATAAAGGTTGGGATGAACAGGGTAAAAGCTAGGGGGGAGCTTGTAATACCAGATACTGACATCAAAGGCGCTGATATAATCGTGGGTACTTATGAAGGCATAGATTTCATATTGAGATCTGACAAATCCAACATACTAAAAGAACTTGGTGTTGTAGTTATCGATGAAATACACACACTAGATGATGAGGAAAGGGGTTCAAGATTAAATGGGATGATATCAAGGTTAAAGAAGATATTCCCAGAAGCCCAGATCATCGCATTATCGGCCACTATCGACAACCCGGAAGAGATAGCATCAGAATTCAATTTGAAATTAATTGAATATGATAAAAGGCCAGTCACATTAGAAAGGCATCTCGCATTCACAAGAAACGAAGAAGAAAAGAAAGATCTTATCATGAGATTGACCACTAGAGAATTTAAGAACATTTCAAAGAATGGATTCCGTGGACAGAGCATAATCTTCACGAATTCCAGGAGAAAAACAAAATTGATTGCAGATTATCTCCGAAGGAGGGGGATAAAGGCAGAGGCGTACCATGCAGGGTTACCTTATCGACAAAGAAGAAAAATCGAGGAGAAATTCGCATCCCAACAATTGGCTGCGGTGGTCACAACAGCCGCACTAGGAGCTGGTGTTGACTTCCCGGCCTCCCAAGTAATATTCGAAACACTGCTCATGGGTAACAGGTGGATAACTCCCAATGAGTTTTCTCAGATGCTTGGAAGAGCTGGGAGACCGTCATATCATGACAGGGGCATAGTATATTTATTACCGGAAGTGGGAATGTCATTTGATGGAGAAACTGAGGAATCAAAGGCCATAGAATTGCTTGAGTCTGGCTTGGATCCTGTTAACGTCCATTACACCAGCGAAGATGTCATGGAACAATTATTAGCTGATATAAGTTCTGGCGCGATTAAAAACATTAGAGACATTGAAGAAAGACCCACATGGCCTATTAACCCAGAAGAGGCCCTAGAGGTCCTGGAATCATATGGTCTTATATTAGAGGATGATGGAAAATTAAAGGTTACAGATTATGGGATGGCAGTCTCCAAATCCTTCTTAAAATGTGAAGAAGCCGATTATATCAGAGAAAACCTAGACAATATGGATCCACTTGCGATAGCCCTTTCGATGGAACCATTTGAAAATGCTTATCTTTCAAATCGTCTGCACAATCAATTAACCCACAAGTTAAAGGTTAAATTTTCAAATAAATTATTCGCAGATTCAACATTAGACATAATATCCAATGGTGACAACATCATAAAATTAGATGAGAAACTCCAGGAGGCTCTCCTCAATATACAAATTGACTTCTTATCTTGTGAATGTAAAGAGAGACCATTCTGTGATTGCATACAGGATAAACTTTCAGAATATATTGTTAAAATGAGGTTAAGGGGGAAAGACCCTGCTGATATAAGTAGATTACTCCTTAAAAAATATCAGATTCAAGCATATTCTGGTGATATATTCAATTGGCTCGACTCGATACTAAGAATACTTGAAAGTATAAGGAGGATTTCATCAGCATTTAAAAAGCATGAAAAGGTGAAAGAATCTTCCATGATATTACAGGCGATCGAAACTGGTGATAAAATTCCATGAAATGGGAGGTGGTATCATCCCATAAAAATAAAGTAGCCTATATCAAATTAATTATTTTCATAATCTGTCTTTTGGGCGATCCCTAAATTACAAGTAGCTACTTGGATAAGGTATTTTTGATCATATGCGAAGGTTTATATGAGTTCCACTTCCGTCCCATCTACAATGCACTTGGAGGGTGGGCTTATCAATTCAAATTCTTTGAATATTGGATTATCCTAAGGCCTTGGGTTATTTTGTTTGCAGCTTCATAATAGAATTGGCCCAAGGATTATAGGAAGTTTGGTTTAAGGAATGTTTCATGGATTTCGATTTTCATACTCAAAAGCTTACAACTACGAGAAATGGATGATACTCTTTCTCTTTTGGGAATCTGTTATACTATAATCATAGTATGGTTAATAATATAATTGAGTTATGTTTATCTGGAGAAGGTTTATGAACGAGAAGTTTATGGTTTACATGGTAATCTAATTTGGACAGGTCATATCACGGCATGTACCAGCATATTCTATGGATTCTGGGAACTTCAGAACCTCTCTCTTTTTACTTCCATAACGATAAACTGTTATACCTTTGCATCCGAGTTTATAGGCTGCTTTGAAAATCTTCTCCACATCTTTTGGTTTTGCACTTGGTGGGAGGTTCACTGTCTTTGAAATGGCATTGTCCACGTGTCTCTGGAACGTTGCCTGGATTTTCACATGGAAGATTGGATCTATTTCATGGGCTGTTATAAAAAGGCGTTTTATATCTGCGGGGATGTCTTTGATCCTTTTGATGGAGCCTTCCCTGGCGATTTTTTCCATGAGTTCTCTGTCATAGAATCCTCTTTTCTTCGCTTCCGCTTCAAAGAGTGGGTTTACGTCTACGAGTTTTCTGTTGATGATCTCTCTTATAAAAGACACGGCGAATATGGGTTCTATACTGCTCGTAACACCTGCTATTATGCTGAGTGAACCGGTTGGGGCGATGGTTGTAAGTGTGGCGTTCCTCATATACTCGAAGCCTTCGTGGTACCATCTGCTGTCTTTGAAAGCTGGGAATGAACCCCTTTCAATTGCGAGTTCCATTGAAGCTTTCTGGGCTTCAACTTTTATATGTGACATGATCTTGTCCGCTACTTGGAGGGCGGATTTGGAATTGTAGGGTATGCCTAATTTTATTAGCATGTCAGCAAATCCCATAACACCAAGTCCTATCTTGCGGGTTCTTTTCGTGGTCTTTTCGATCTTTTTTATTGGGTAGGTGTTAACATCTATCACGTTATCGAGGAAATGAACTGCTATTTTAACGGTTCTTGATAATTTTTCCCAGTCTATTTTACCATTTTTTGCCATGAGTTTGAGGTTTATTGATCCGAGGTTGCATGATTCATATGGTAGGAGTGGTTGTTCCCCACAATTATGGACATAGAATCCGTTAGCGTCAAAGGCGTTTATACCAGGGACTTGGATGTCATAGACTGTCTCTGTAGTATCTGGTATTATATCCTTGACTGTTGCAAATGCTCTTGGGGGTTTAATCATTTCTAGCTGGTATTCTGATGTATTTTCCAGTATCTTTGTGTATATCCCTGATCGCAGAAGCATCCTTTGCAGGATCCTTGCAGTTTCAAGATCTCCTTCAAATAATATCCTATTTGAGTTGGAGTCTAGAAGGCCTTTGAATAATCCGGTGTAGAATCTTGAGGAGGCCTTTTCTATCTCATCTGTAATTTTTAGGTTTTCGTTATTGATTGCGAGGCCTGTGAGGTAACCATCATCTTCTGTGAATTTACCATCCCATTCTAGGCTTTTGTGCTCATTTAAGATTATCTTATCCCCTATTTTCAGTTCTGATAATCTTCTCCATTCAAGTTGGTCATCTGAGGATAATCTGAGGATTTTATGATCTGCTGTAAGGCGTAGGTGGAAGCCTTCGACTGTTTCTAGTCTATATAATTGCTTTGTGCCGGTTGGGAAGAATCCCCCATATGATCTCCATTCTCTACTATTTAATATTATTTTACAGTTTTTTCCTATTAATTCTTTAACTTGTCTTGGGCCATTGGATGTCATAACCCATGTTTCTGGGCTGACGCATGGGTTTGTGGCTTCTATGCTGCCGAGGGCTGGGGTGGGGTTTGCCTTGTTTATCGTGTCCTTGAATAGTATTCCTGGGTCGCCCCTCTTCCATGCCATTTTAACCATTCGATTGAATATATCCCTGGTTGGCACAGAACCAGTAACTTCTCCTGTGCGCGGATTTATGAGCTCATATTCTACGTTGGATTCTATTCCATCCATGAACTCATCGGTTACCATCACTGAGAGGTTGAAGTTGCTGAATGCCCCCTCTTCTTTCTTCGCTTCTATGAATTCGATGATGTCTGGATGGTTAACATCTAATATGCCCATGTTGGCCCCTCTTCTCCTGCCGCCTTGCTTTATAACTTCTGTTGCGACATCAAATATCCTCATGAAGGATACTGGGCCAGATGCTACGCCCATGGTTGAGCCTACAATGTCCCCTTTGGGTCTGAGATGTGAGAATGAGAAGCCAACTCCTCCACCTGATTTGTGGATAAGGGCCATGTATTTAAGGGCGTCGAATATACTCTCCATTGAATCTTCTATGGGGACTACAAAGCATGCTGATAATTGGTTTATTGGTGTGCCGGCATTCATTAGGGTTGGTGAATTTGGGAGGAATTCGAGTTTGCTCATTATTTCATAGAATTCTTTTGCAGTTGTTTCAACGTCGCCACCATATTTTTCTTCTGCCTGTGCAACTGCAATGGCAACTCTCCTGAACATCCCCTTGGGGGTTTCTATTATTTTCCCCTTTTCGTCTTTGAGGAGGTATCTTTCCTTGAGGACTTTCAAGGCATTTTGGGTTAATTTCATGGGGGGTGCACCTAATTGTGTGGGGTTAATCATTCTAATAATGTTCTTATGTCTTTTATAATATCTTTCAGGGCTTCTTCTAGGAGTGATCTTCCAAATACTGGATCTGCGTTGATACCCTCATTTTCTAGTTGTCTTGCACCTTCATCTATCTTCTTGTCCCGTTCACGGGCTTCATTCAAGCCTAGCATCCCTATCTCTGGATATTTTTCAATATTTTCACATTCTTGGATTCTCTTGGGGTCGGTTATACCTAGGATTAGGCCTATTGAAAGTTCACCAGATCCTGCGTGTGGGCCTTCTATCTCAACTATCTTGTTGTTTAATTTTATCTCTATCCCAGTTTCCTCCACGACCCGGGGTAAGTATTTCTTTATTTTTGCGTTGCCCCCGTGTCCATTCACTATAAGGACTTTTCGGATTCTTAGGGATTTTTTTGCACATTCTAGGATTGGTTTTAGGTGTTTGTCTATGAGTTCTATAGGTTTTATGTGTATTCCATGTCTTATATATGGATGTTCTGTTGCTGCATAGATTATCCCCAAAAATTTCGCCCCAGTCCTATTGCTTGCTTCAAGGGCGAGATATGAGGCGATTTTGGCGTCGGTGTCTATGGGGAGTGCTGGGCCATGATTTTCAAGGTGCGAGCCTATGGCGAGTATTCCTATCTTGTGGATGGCAGGTGATATAATGTTGCCCGCGTCATAATTTAATTTTATATTTCCAGGTTCCATATTCTGTCTCCGATATAATGTATGTTTTTTACTGCTTTTCCTTTCTTGTTTTTGACCATGGAAGCGCCATCTATTAGGCTTACTCCTATTGTTATAGGTTTCTTGTATTTTTCATCTACTACTATTACCAGGTCCCCTTTTTCTATATTGGGATCTGCGTCAACTATACCTGGGCTCATCACATCAGCACCATTTGCAAGGAATTTAACAGCACCCATATCAACTACAACACAATTAAATTTTATACTAGTTTTAAGGGCGCCTTTTAAGGTTGGGAAAGGCCTGTTGTTGACTAACATGATTAAAGGTTCGCCATCGACCAATATTAATGGATAGGGTTCTGCTTCGAGGAATTCAACAACAGCCTTTTCAGGTATGAGATTGGAATATTCACCTAAACC
>LGEU01000040.1 GCA_001507955.1 Methanobacteriaceae archaeon 41_258
CTATTTCCTTAACTGGATTTCAATTGCTGAAACGTTCGTGGCTGTTCCTTCGTTACCAATGATTTCCTCTGTGGAAATATCAATGTTGGCAACGTCAATGTCCGGTATGAAACGGTTTTTCACGATCTCGGCGACGTCAACAGCCCGGCTTATAGCCCTACCCCGAGCTTTTAATATCACCTCATCAGCTCCGCCGTTCATTTGAGTTACAACGGCCAACACATAGTTCATGACGGGTTTGTTTCCGATGTATACAACATTTTCCTCTGACATCACTTAACCTCCAATAGAATGTCGTGAACTACCCCACCCTTATGGATGGGGTTTCCTGCTTCACTGAGAAGATCTGCCCCTCGATCACTTTCCTATAGGGGGATCATTTGGGGGGTGGGATTCTCCTCTCCACAGGCATTCGGGACCGTCTCCAGCCCCACATCCTATTTCATAACTCTTGTTATCTCTTATATATATAACTTTCTATCAGTTCCCCCATACTGTATCCTATCGCTTTCGCAAGGGAACTTATCAATAAACAGAAGGTTAAAGTTTTTTTTGAAAATAATATATGTGCAGAATGTGTCCAATATTTTTTTGTTGTTGATTACGAACTCCTTAATGAACCCTCACACGTTTGAGGAGAGTATTCTGATCCTAATAGTTTCTATGTGGGGGTTAGCTGCTGGGGCTTCTGATTAAATTGAATATTTTTTGTGAAATTGAGAGCGCGCCTTGGAACCCCCATGTTAGCTCTTTTCCGTGCATTACATCCAAAACTGGGATCTTAAAGTTATAGGATAAATATGACTCTCCTAAACCTCCTAGGATTATGTGAGGTTGCTCCTTTTTTATAAACTTTTCAATTTCGCCGACCTCTGGTTGGATGAGCACTCTCGGTTTCGCGTCTCCAAGGGCCCATTTAAGTTCTTTTAGTGTATATTCTCCGATTAGATCTATTGATATTAGTACGGGTGTCATCCCAAGTTCTTTGAGAAATGAAGCTAGTGCTATGGCTCTTGTGGGCCCTGCGATTATAGCGGCCTTGTAGCCATCGAGTTTCTGGCGGAAGTAATCAATGGATGGTTTTAATTTATCATATTCCCTTTGGAGGGGATAATCTAAGTTGAAATGGTCTATAAGTGTTTTGAAAAAATTTAATGAATTTGAGAACCCCATTGGGAATGGATAATAAACAAATGGTATTCCAAATTCTTCTCTGAGTATTTTACAGGGTATGATACCTGAAATGTCACAGAAGGAATAATTTAAGTGCGCTAGGGGGATGTTTTTTATATCTTCTAGGTTGCTTCCACTTGTAAGCACGCAGTTTATATCTATACCCATCCTTTTGAGGGTTTTTTTAAGTTCTAGAAGGTCAGGACCACCCCTAAAGACGCCTATAAGGTTTATTGACGGATTCTCAGTCTTTCCCCTGGTTTGTTTGGGGATTGTGATACTTTTTATAAGTGTCTCTAGTACTTCTTCGTATCCCCCACTTTGATCCGATTCGAAACCTCCCGCGCTTATAGCTATGATATCCGCGTTTATCTCATCCTTTAATTCCCTTGCAACCTTTTGGATATCTTCTCCGATTATACTTGTTGAACAGGATGTTAAAACGGGGATTAAATCTGGTTTGTATGTTCTGTCCACGGTTATGATTGTTTCTTTCAATTTGTTTTCCGCTCCAAAGACCACATCCTCCTGTGATAGTTCAGTGGAACATATTCGTATCCTTGAACCGCTTCTCACACTTAAAAGGTATCTTATGTGATATGCACAGCCTCTTGGACCATGGATGATCGGTATTGTATTCTTTATGCCTATAAGAGCCCTTATGGCCCCAAAGAGTTTACATGTGGACATTGGCTCCATCTGGGCCCCACCCGTCATTTCAAAGTTAATATTTTGTTTATGGCATCGAGGACTGCTTCTACACTAGCCATTACAATATCTTCTCTTGTTGACCTTCCTGTTGCTTTGTTGCCTTTCTTGTCACTCATTATCACGAAAACTTCTGCGAGTGCATTTGTACCCCCTGTTATGGCCTCTATATTATATTCTTCCAATTCTATGTCGGCAGTTTCACTCACTAAGCTGTGAATAGCATTTATGGCAGCGTCAACTGGCCCCACCCCCGTTCTTGCCGCTGTTTTGATCTTGTCTTTGATTCTGAGTTTTACTGTTGCTGTTGGCATCACACTTTCTCCTGTCATCACTGCTATACCTTCTAGCTTGACTATTTCTTCTGGTGCACGTCCTAGAAGTGTGATGGCCATTGCCTTGAGGTCAGCATCTGTCACTCGTTTACCCTTATCTCCAAGCTCTTTCACTTGTTTGTAGAGTAGTTGGAGCTGTTCATCGTTCATTTCTATGCCATGTTCTTCTAGCTTTGACTTTATGGCCTTTGTCCCTGTATGTTTACCTAAGACTATTCTTCTTTTATGTCCTACCATTTCTGGTTTTATAGGCTCGTATGTTTCGGCCTTTTCTGTCACGCCATGTACATGGATTCCTGCTTCATGGGCAAATGCGTTTTCACCTACAATAGCCTTATTGGGTGGCATTTTAACTCCTGTGATTTTTGAGACGAATTCTGAAATGTCAACGAGCCTCTTTGTCTTTATATCTACTGGGATCCCATAGTGTATGATCAGCGCCATGACAACCTCTTCTAGGGCTGCGTTGCCCGCTCTTTCTCCTAGACCATTAACTGTGACATGTACTTGGCCTGCACCGGCTTCTACTGCTGCTAGTGAATTTGCGACTGCGAGTCCGAAATCATCATGGCAATGGACACTTAATGGTATCTTGAGATTTTCATTGAGTTTCCTTATGAAGTGTTCCATGGCGCGTGGTATCATAACGCCTACAGTATCTGGGACGTTTATGATATAGGCTCCAGCATCCTCCACAGCCTTGTATATCTTGAGCAGATAATCGAATTCTGTCCTTGTAGCATCTTCGGCTGAAAATTCTACTTTAACCCCATGGTCCCTTGCATATTCAACTGCAAATATTGCTTTTTGGATTATATCCTCTTTATCCATTTTGAGCTTGTACTTTCTATGGATAGGTGATGTGCCAATGAACGTGTGGATGTAGTCCACGTCACAGTCTAGTGCAGCGTCAAGATCCCCTTTTAATACTCTTGCCAAGCCACAGATGTTTGCATTTAGTGAAAGTGATGCGATATTTTTCACAGCATTTTTTTCACCTGGAGAAGCGGCTGGAAAACCGGCTTCGATTATGTTCACTCCCAGTTGATCCAATTTCTGGGCTATGCTGATTTTTTCATCTACTGTAAGGGCCACTCCAGGTGTTTGCTCACCATCTCTTAAAGTTGTATCGAATATTCTAACTTTTTTTGGGAGTTTCATTTCCTTTTTCACTTCCTCTATGGACATGGCAATTCCTCAAAAGGAGCTGAATTATAATATTGGGGGGAATTATTGATTATATTATTATCCTATTAAGTTTATAAAGTTTCCTCTTCCATAATTGGTGAATCATGTTGCCATGCAAAGGCTTAGGAAATTTCTAAGTCCAGGGGCGAGGCCCAAGATGAATATACTAATTTTCAGGGTGTTTTTCACGTATTTATCTTCAAAACCTTCAATAAAATACAATACAGTTAATATTATTAATATTTTTAATGGGAACATTACAAATGCTGTGTTAGTAATGTTTGTAAGGAAGGTTGGCAGCACATGCTGTTCCCAGTAACCATAGAAATCAACAGCAACAAAGGTTGTGGAAGCATCGAACAAATGGACTGATAAAACAGCCAAGTTAACCCTATCATTTAGAAGATCCCATTGCAAGCCCAAGACTGCGAAAATGAGCGTGAAAGCCATCCATATAGCTAATATCCCGAAAAAGGGTGTGAGGTTGAAGGGTTTTAAGTGCATGATATTTGGGATTGAAAGTAAAAGTCCTGTCAAGAAGATGATACGTTTATAATCCCACCCAAATTTCTCCTCGAGTTTAACTGATGCTAACAATGTCATTATCGCTGTTATACCTACTATAATATAAATTCCTGGCGTGACAAGAAAAAGGGTGAGTGGATAGACCCCATTATCAACTAAAGCTCTTGCACCAGATCCTACAAATATAAAAGGGATTAGTGGTAAAAAAAGATCCTTAGGATCCTTTTTAATCCACCTGAACATCCTTATTATAATTAACACCACCAGGCCAAGAATCAGACCAAATATTATGGTGTTAAATAAAGTATAACCTGGATGGAGATAGAAGAAATTTTCCTGGAAAAATCTTATAATAGGACCTATGATGTCTTTGCAGGCTAACATTTTAGATTCTTTTAATTTTTTTGTTAATTACTTCTTTTAATATGAGGTGTAGAGGTGTTCTATCCCCACGGGGTCTTGTTTTTCCCTTTTTTATAGCAGCAAGTATATCATCCGTATTTGGTTCGGAATCTACTTGTGTGAAACAAGTTCCAATGGCTGCTATAAAATGGGCGTCGCTCGAACCTATCATTGGAAGGTTCCTTTCCTTAGCGAATTTCTTAGCCCTCCAATTGGAATAACCGAAGATGTAACGAGAATTCAAAGTTTCTATACCATCAACCTTTAAATCTTGGACGTTCACGAACAAGCCTTCCCTGTATCTTACAAAGGGGTGGGGGACTATGGCAACACCCCCTTGTTCATGTATTTTATCAATCGCTTCTTGGGGTGTGACACCTTTCTTTATCTCGTCTTGGATGCCAAGGGCTAAAATATGCCCTTCAGATGTGCTTATCTCCATGGCGGGCACTACTATGATGCCCTTGAAATCTTTGGCTTCTTTTTCAGCAACCCTTGAGCCTTGGATGGTATCATGGTCTGCGATTGCTATCGCATCAAGACCTACAAAGATTGCTCTTTTAATTATCTGTCGGGGTGTTCCTTTTGCATCACCAGAATATATACTATGGATATGGGGGTCAAATATCATGGATGTTCTCCCCGATGATATATTACACTGTTTATGAGGCCAACTGGTCCAGTCATCATCACATCCCCTGCCGGGGCGGCATGATATGCTGGTAGATTTGTCTTGTCAACTAGTCTGCGTTGTGGCCCGGTTACCACTATTTTTTCACATGTTTTTATGGCTTCGATTATGTGTGCTCCATGGCCCCCGTCTTCGTGGACTTGGGAGTGTGTGAGGGTCCCGTTAACTAGTTTCTTGATGAGTTTTTCGATTTTATCAGGGTTTAACATTTTTGTGTGGTGTTCCATGAGTCCCATGATTTTACCTTTTTTGATGGTTGCGGCTAGGGTGTGGCCATTACCAACGTCTAGTACCACGAGTTTGTCGTGTTCTATGATTTTGGGGTCTTGGAGTGCGCCTGCTATGGCTGCGAATTTTGAGTCCATGAGTAATGGGTTGTATTTTTTCAAGCTTTTTTTGATTGATTTCATCCTTGTAAAGTATTCTGGGATTTTGTTTTGGTATGCGAACTCTTCAGGTGGTGTGGGTTTTTTGAGTTTTTCCTTTATTTTATGGAATCTGAAGTCTCTGTCCCCCATTTTGGGTGAGTATCCATGATCTTGGACTGCGATTGCGAGATGGTCGAATTCTAGTTTGATGTTTAGATTTGATAGGGCGGTTTTCAATGCTTTTATGTTGATGTCCGCGAGTTTGATTGTCTTCCAGTTGTGGGGGTTTTCTTCCGATATTTTTATACCGATCTTTTTTACTTTTTGAAGGTTGTCTTTTATTGTTCTCGCCGCTTCTGGTGTCATTGTTATTTTGTATCCTTTTTTGAGATGTTCTTTGATTGCGAATGTTATTGGCCCGCCACCCATTGTGTTTCCTGTTAGGAATAGGTTTTGTTTGGTTTTTCTTATTTTGTTGGCGAGGATTTTTGTGGGGGATGGTAGTACCATTTTGGTTGAGTTTTCGATATTATATTTTGAATTGTATAACATTATGTCTTGTGTTCCGACTCCTACATCGATTGCGAGTATTTTCATGGGAACAATATTAGGAGTGTTATGTTTAAAAAAGTGTACCACCACTTAAATGTATACTTTTATACAGCGAAGCTTTAAATAGTGCCTTATAGATAATTTGGTATCATGCCAATTTATGAAAGGTGATCAAATGAACAAAATAATACTAAATGAAAAAGAATTACCAAAAAAATGGTATAACATAAATTCAGACCTACCAGTACCATTACCAGAACCAAAAAACCCAGAAGAAAAAGACAACATAAGTAAACTACCCCAAATGTTCTCAAGCGGCGTGTTAGAACAAGAAATGTCCATGGAAAGATGGATAAAAATCCCAAAAGAAATTAGAGAAATCTACAAGAGAATAGGGAGGCCAACCCCACTATTCAGGGCAAAGGGCCTTGAAGAAATGCTAGATACACCCGCAAGAATATACTACAAAAGAGAAGACTACTCACCAACAGGAAGCCACAAACTCAACACAGCAATAGCACAAGCATATTATGCGAAAAAAGACGGCGCAGAAAGACTCACAACAGAAACAGGAGCAGGACAATGGGGGAGCGCATTATCCCTCGCATGTTCATTAATGGGCTTAGAATGCAAAGTATACATGGTAAGAGTATCATACAACCAAAAACCTTATAGAAAAACCATAATGCAAATCTACGGGGCCGAAATCGTACCATCACCAAGCACAGACACAGAATTCGGGCGCAAAATATTAAAGGAAAACCCAGAACACCCAGGATCCCTTGGTATAGCAATATCAGAGGCCATAGAAGAAGCACTACAAAATGAAAAAGCATACTACTCTCTTGGAAGCGTGCTAAACCATGTACTATTACACCAAACCGTCATAGGCTTGGAACTAAAAAAACAACTTGAAATCGCAGAAGAAACACCAGATATCCTAATCGGATGTGTGGGTGGGGGAAGCAACTTCGGCGGGACAATACTACCCTTCGTAAAAGATAAAATAGATGGAAAGCTTGACTGCGAATTCATAGCATCAGAACCCGTAGCCTGCCCAACCCTCACACAAGGAGAGTACCGCTATGATTACGGTGACACAGCCGGAATGACACCACTACTCAAAATGTACACACTAGGACACGACTTCATACCCCCATCAGTACACGCCGGCGGCCTACGATACCATGGAATGGCACCACAAATCGCCCTACTAGTAAAGGAAAACATCGTGAAAGCACGAGCCGTCAGCCAAAAATCAGTATTTGAAAGTGGCGTGAAATTCGCGAAGGCGGAAGGTATCATCCCAGCACCAGAAACATGCCATGCAATAAAAGTGGCCATTGACGAAGCCAAAGAGTGTAAAAAAACCGGCAAAGAAAAAACAATAGTAATCAACTTCTCAGGCCACGGACTATTAGACCTCCAAGGATACGAAGACTACCTCACAGGCACCCTACCCGAAAACAACAAATAACCACTTTAATTTTTCCCCCCCATAAAAATTGCAAATATTACTTTTTATATATTTTAAATTATAAAATATTAAAAAATCAAGGACAGCATATCCTTGTTTAATATAACTTTTGAATCTGAAGTTCCCAAGCAGAAAAATTAATATCACAAATCATATATGAATTAACAAATTCTTGGAGGATTCGAATGTATAGAATTGGTGAAGCGCTAATAGGAAAAGGCAATGAAGTCGCCCATGTAGATCTTATAATAGGGGATAAGGAAGGTATTGTAGGCTCGGCCTTTGCAACTGGACTTACAAATATTTCAATCGGTCACACGCCCCTACTTTCTGTTATAAGGCCAAATCTAATGACAAAACCTGCGACATTAATGATACCAAAGGTGACTATCGGATGTTTGGAAGATGCTAATAAAGTATTCGGACCTGCTCAGACAGCTGTTGCAAGAGCTGTTGCAGATGCTGTCGAAGAGGGGATAATACCAAAGGAGAAGGTTGAAGACTTAGTCATAATCGTGAGTGTTTTCATCCATCCAGAAGCAGAAGATTACCAGAAGATCTACCATTATAATTATGGGGCGACAAAACTTGCAATAAGAAGGGCCATGGAAAGCTACCCATCAATTGAAAAGATCCTTTCCGAAAAAGATAGGGGTGTGCATCCAGTCATGGGATTCAAGCCTATAAGATTATGGAACCCACCATATTTACAAGTTGCCTTGGACCTTGAAAGTATTGAAGAAATGGAGAGGGTGGTGGATACCCTCCCACCACGTGAAAGGATACTGCTCGAAGCGGGCACACCACTTGTCAAGAAATTCGGTGTAGGGATCGTGGACAAGATAAGAAAATTGAGAAAAGATGCATTTATAATAGCAGATCTTAAAACTTTAGATGTTGGTAGGATGGAAGTTAAGATGGCGGCTGATGAAACAGCGGATGCAGTTGCCATCTCAGGGCTTGCAACAAAAGCAACAATCGAGAAGGCTGTCCATGAAGCGCGAAAACAGGGCGTATATTCTGTCCTTGACATGATGAATGTTGAAAATATCCCAGAAAAACTTGAAGAACTTAGATACAAGCCCGACATCGTGCTTTTACATAAGAATATTGATGTTGGAGCAGCAGAAGTTTCAGAATGGGGTGACATTCCCAAGATAAAGGAGATCATCGGTGAAAGGGGATTGGTAGCTGTGGCGGGTGGAATAACACCATCCAAGACAAAAAAAGCTCTTGAAAGTGGTGCTGACATAATAGTTGTTGGGAGGTATATAACTGGGTCCAAGGATCCAAGAAGAGCGGCAGAGGATTTCTTAGAGCAATTACCACCAGACCCTGACACGATGAGATTGCCACATGAAGAAGACGAACCAATCTAAACATTTCTATGGGGTTCCTGAAAATAAATTATAAGTTAAAAGTTATAACTTACAAGTTATCAGGTAGAGGTTAAAAGCACCGACATGCAAAAATTCGATTTGGGAGTCGGGTGAAAATAATGGATATAATCGGCATATGTGGAAGCCCACGCAAGCAAGCCACAGAATATGTGCTTAAAAATGCGCTTAACACACTAGAAGATGAAGGATATGAAACTGAATTTTTCACTGTCAGAGGAAAAGATCTAAGCCCATGTAAACATTGCGATTATTGTTTAAAGAAAAAAGAGTGCATAAACAAGGATGATATGTACACCCTCTATGATCTCCTTCCAAAGGCAAAAGGCATATTAGTCGCCACACCAGTCTACAATGGTGGACTAAGCGCCCAGACAAAAATTATAATAGACAGATGCCGGGCACTCAACATGAAAGATTATGATATTCTACGTGGAAAAATTGGGATGGCAATTGCCGTTGGTGGTGACAGATCTAGAGGGCAAGAACTTGCAATCCAACAAATACACACTTTCTATATAGCCAATGGTGTGATACCAGTAAGCGGAGGATCCTTCGGAGCAAACCTCGGCGCATGTTTCTGGTCAAAAGACACACTAGAAGGGGTTAAAAAAGACGTGGAAGGATTCAGAAGCCTCCAGAAGACCCTTAAAATGTTCATAAGGTTCCTGGAAAAGGAATGATTTTATAGAGCAGAGACCCCCCATTGTTTCTTGGTGATTTAATGAGCTTGACAAGTAGCACATCAAAGCTAGTGAAGGGTAGCTTCCTTATAATGGTCAGCAGCCTCATTTTCAGAGTTGGAGGATACATATACAGAGTATTCATGACCAGATTACTCGGACCCGAAGGTTATGGTCTTCTCGGCTTAACATTCCCCCTACAGGGGATATTCCAAATACTTTCAGCTGGTGGTCTGCCACCAGCCATCGCAAAATATGTCGCACAGCACAAGGCACTCAATGAAGATCAGATGGCAACACAAGTCCTTCACACTTCCTTGAAGCTGATGATCATCCTTGGTCTTAGTTTTTCTATTATAATATTTTTCCTGGCACCTTGGCTTGCAAATGATGTCTTCCATAAACCCCTTTCACTTTATCCTATACAAGCTGTTTCACTTATCACACCATTTAGTGTTATTGTAGGCGCATTTAGGGGCGCCTTCCAGGGCATTTATAGGATGGAATATGTTGTTGTGACACGAGCAATTGAACAAATATTCATGATAATATTCGCAGTCTTATTTGTAATGATCGGATTTTATGCGGCTGGGGCTGTTATAGGTACAGGTTTCGGTTTTATAGCATCTGCCATTTCTGCAGTTGTAATATATGAAAAGCTACTTAAAGGTTACTTGCCACCAGTTGACCCTGAGAATAAATTGAACTTCCAGGAAGAGCTAGGATTAATGAAAGTCCTTTTAGGTTTTTCCATCCCAGTGATTATAACAGCATTATCTGAAATGGCCATCTATGATATAAGCGTTTTTGC
>LGEU01000041.1 GCA_001507955.1 Methanobacteriaceae archaeon 41_258
GCTGATATAGTGGTTTTACCAACCCCTCCTTTACCCCCTACGAATATGAATGTTGTTTTTCCCTTGCTAAACTTGAACAAATCTTTGAACGCCATTGCATACCTCCTAGATGTATTATCTTATTTTTTAGAATAAGATCCCTATTATTTTATAAATGGATCGTATAACACTAATAATTATATACTATATTAAAATTTCCATCAAAAAAAAGAGCCCCTTGAAGGATATAAAATTTTGTTCTTATAGTGAAACCGTGGTGTTAGTAGATGGATCTTCCTCCAGTCAATGAAAAAGTAATATACCTGATTAAAAAATTTATAAAAGATAAGGTTGAAGAGGCCAGGGCCAGGGGTGTGGTTCTTGGTTTAAGTGGCGGGATTGATTCAACAGTCACCGCTTATCTCTGTAAAGAGGCGCTGGGCCCTGATAGAGTTCTGGGGATTATAATGCCGACAAGGACTACCAGTCCAGTTGATATTAAACATGCACATATGGTCGCTGAAATCCTCGGTATAGAAAATGAAACAATCCGAATAGACCCTCTGATCGAACCTTTCAAATCTTTATGTTATCATAGGGGCACTAAACTTGCAATGGGCAACCTTAAAGCTCGGATGAGGATGATAATATTATACTATCATTCCAATTCAATGAATAGGCTTGTGGTTGGTACTGGGAACCGGACTGAACTTCTAGTTGGTTACTTCACAAAATATGGTGATGGTGGCGTGGACATACTACCCATAGGCTGCCTATACAAAGGCCAGGTAAAACTCTTAGCAGAAAAACTAAAGGTGCCAGTGGAGATAATAGAGAAAACACCCACTGCAGGATTATGGTATGGGCAAACAGACGAAGAAGAACTTGGAATAAAATATCCTATCCTTGATAAAATATTATACTTAATGGTAGACCATGGCCTAGATGACCAGAGTATAAGTGAAAGGATAAAAGTACCAATAGGAGAGGTTAAACGTATAAGGAAGATGGTCAAAAACTCCAGTCATAAAATAAACCCCCCAGAGATTCCAATTCCAAAGGGAGGATAAAATATGTTTGCCATAGTATATATAACAACATCTGGAGTGGAAGAATCAGAGAAAATAGGTGAAATGCTAGTCAAGGAAAGACTAGCAGGGTGTGTGAACATAATACCCTCCATAAAATCATTTTATTGGTGGGACGATAAAATAGAAGAAGATGAAGAATCCATATTAATAGCTAAAACAATTGAAGAAAATGTTAAAGAAATTATAAAAAGAGTTAAAGAACTACATAGTTATGAAAACCCATGCATCATCCACCTTCCCATCAAAGGAGGATCAAAAGATTACCTCAAATGGCTATTAAGGGAAATAAGACGAGAACCTGGGCGGTGATCCATTGGATATCGAAAGAAAATGGCAGAAAAAATGGGAAAAAGCAGAGATCTTCCAAGCCAACCCCCATGGTGATAAGAAACTATTCCTAACAGTAGCTTATCCATATCCAAGCGGAGCCATGCACATAGGACATGGAAGAACCTACACAGTACCAGACGTATATGCAAGATTTAAACGCATGCAAGGTTACAATGTACTCTTCCCAATGGCATGGCACGTGACAGGCGCCCCAGTTATCGGAATAGCCAGAAGAATCCAAAGAAGAGACCCATGGACACTGAAAGTATACCAAAAAGTTCACAAAGTCCCACCCAAGGAACTGGAAAAATTCACAGACCCAGAATACATTGTAGAATATTTCAGCAAAGAATACAAGCGGATAATGAAAGCCATGGGCTACTCAATCGACTGGAGAAGAGAATTCAAGACAACAGACCCACAATATCAAAAGTTCATAGCATGGCAGATAAAAAAACTAAAAAAAAGGGGACTAATCCGCAAAGGTGAACATCCAGTAAAGTATTGCCCAGAATGCGAAAACCCAGTAGGAGACCACGACCTCCTAGAAGGGGAAGGAGTAGCCATAAATCAACTCACAATACTCAAATTCAAACTAAGAGACTCATACCTTGTAGCTGCAACATTCCGCCCAGAAACCATCTTCGGAGTCACAAACCTCTGGTTAAACCCAAAAGAAAAATATATTGAAGTGAAAGTGGACGGGGAAAAATGGATTATAAGCGAGAAATCATATAAAAACTTATCACAGCAAAAAAAGGACATGAAATTCGTAGAAGAGGTCAACCCAGAAGAACTAGTAGGTTCAAATGTCAAAAATCCCATGACAGGTGAAGAACATCCGATACTACCCGCATATTTCGTCGACCCGGAATATGGTACAGGTATTGTATTCTCAGTCCCGGCACATGCCCCAGCAGATTATATCGCGCTCCAAGACTTGAAAAAGGATAGAAAATTACAGAAAAAATACAAACTAGAAAACATCGAAAGAATAAAACCCGTGAATGTAATAACAACTGAAGGTTATGGAGAATGCCCCGCTTGCGAAACCATAGAAAAATTCAAAATAAAAAACCAAAAAGATCCCAGATTAGATGATGCCACAAACGAACTCTACAAGATCGAACACGCCAAAGGTAAGATGAGCCAACACATACCAGAATACAGCGACAAACCAGTGGCAGAGGCACGTGAAGAAATAGCAGAACACCTAAAATCAGAGGGCAAAGCTGATGAAATCTTCGATTTCGCCGAACATCCTGTGATCTGCCGATGCGGAAGCCGCTGCATCGTTAAGATAATGGAAAACCAATGGTTCATAAAATACTCAGACAAAGAATGGAAAAACCTAACCCTAAAATGTCTCAACTCCCTCAAGATAATACCAGAAGAAGTGAAGGCAAACTTCGAATATTACATTGAATGGTTAGATGATTGGGCCTGTGCAAGGAGAATAGGCCTTGGAACGCCCCTACCATGGGATCCCAAATGGATAATAGAACCCCTAAGCGATTCAACAATCTACATGTCATATTATACCATAGCACCCCACCTGAAAAGATTACCAGCCAATGACTTAAATGATAAATTCTTCGACAAAATCTTCCTAGGCCAAGATAATAAACTAAAGATAGATGAAAAGTTGGCAAATAAAATTTCAAATGAATTCAATTACTGGTATCCATTAGATTGGCGACTATCAGCAAAAGACCTCATAGGCAACCATCTCACATTCCATTTGTTCCATCATTCCGCGATATTCCCACCATCCAAATGGCCAAAGGGCATAGTAGTATTTGGCATGGGCCTGCTTGAAGGAAAGAAAATGTCATCATCAAAAGGGAACGTTGTATTATTATCAGATGCTATAGAAGCCCATGGAGCCGATGTTGTAAGACTGTTTCTAATGTCATCTGCAGAACCTTGGCAAGACTTCGACTGGAGGGAAAAAGAGGTCATAGGCACGAAAAGGCGCCTTGAATGGTTCAGAGAATTCGGGGATAAAATCTCTAACATGATAGGATCAAAGAGATTATCAGTTTCAAAGACCCCAGAGCCCTCATCATTTATTGGTAAATGGATGATGGCCAGGATAAACCTAAGGATAAGAGAGGCTACAAAGGCCCTTGAGGGATTTCAGACGAGAAGAGCCGTCCAAGAGGCGTTTTTCCTTTTGAGGAAAGATGTTGATCATTACATGAAACGTATAGGGGATCATGTGGATGAAGAAGTTAAGGATGTTCTCAGATACCTTCTGAGTGTATGGATCCGTTTAATGGCACCATTCATTCCACATACTGCAGAGGAGATGTGGGAAAAATATGGTGGTGACGGTTTCGTATCAGAGGCTCCCTGGCCAAAACTCCATGAAGAATTTATAAGCCTAGAGGTTCAAAGGGCCGAGGAGATAGTCCAAGATACCATTAAAGATATAATGGAGATCAAAAAGATCCTAAACATAGCCCCTGAGAAGGTGCACGTATATGTTGCCCCTGACTGGAAATGGAGAGTACTAGAGATGGCCTATGATATGGACAAACCAGATATAGGGGCTTTGATGGGACGCGCCATCTCTGAAGGAATACACGATGATAAGAAAGAGCTGGTAGATTTTATAAAAAGGATCCTTAAGGATACCCTGAGGGGAGAATATCCTGGACGTGTTGATGAGTATAGGATATTATCTGATGCTAAAGATTACATAGAAAAAGAAGTTAACGCAGAGATAATAATCCACGAAGATGCTGAGTATGATCCAGAGGGGAAAGCTAAAAATGCCATCCCCTATAAGCCTGCGATCTACTTGGAATAGATCACCCTATTTTTAAGAGTTCCAATACCCTCTATGGATGCTTGGATTTCATCTCCTGGTTTCATGGAACCTACACCTGGGGGTGTTCCTGTTGCGATAATATCCCCCTTTTTTAAGGTCATTATATTTGATATGAATTCCACAAGCTCGTACACGTCGAAGATCATGTTCCGAGTGTTTGAGTGTTGTCGAAGTTCTCCGTTTAAATGTAGGGATATTTCGAGTCCATGTGGATTGATATCTGTTTCTATCCATGGCCCGATTGGACAGAAAGTGTCAAAGCTTTTGGAGCGTGTCCATTGCACATCCTTCCTTTGAAGGTCTCTGGCTGTAACATCATTTAATATAGTGTAACCTGCTATGAAATCCTTGGCATTTTCTCTGTCCACGTTTTTAGCCTCCTTGGATATTACTACTGCCAATTCTACCTCATAGTCAACTTCACTAGACATCATCGGATAGATTATGGGATCCCTGTCTCCTATAATGCTGCTCGGCGGCTTCAAAAATATTATGGGCTCATCAGGGATTTCCATGCCTAGTTCGTCTGCATGGTCCCTATAATTGAGGCCTACGCATATTATCTTTGAAGGATTCACTGGAAGAAGAATCTTCACATTAACTGGGTATTTTTTTAATCCTTTGTGATTATTGGTTAAGTAATCCTCTGCTGACACCTCTATGATACCGTTATCCCCTATGAAACCGTACTTTGCTTCGTTGTTGTATTGGAATCTTATGAATTTCAATTTTTATCAACCTCTATTCTATTGTATTATTCTTTCAATGGGGACCACGAGGATGTCCTTTGCACCAACGCGCTTGAGCTCGTTTACAACCTTGAACACATCTTTTTCGTTCACTACTGCATGCACTGCCACTATCCCATTATCTGATAGAACTTGAGACACTGTGGGGCCTGTCATCCCTGGCATGACCCTTTTAACGGCTTCGAGCTGGTCTTGGTTGACATTTAACATGACAAGTTTTTTTCCCTGTGCATCTATGACACCCCTGATGCCTGTTCTAACTTCCTCGATAAGCTTTTTCTTTTTATGGTAGCTTTCATGATTTGTTATGAGTTTCACCGAACTTTCGAGGATTGTGTCCACGACACGAAGATGGTTCATTTTTAAGGTTGTACCAGTACTTGTCAAGTCCACTATAAGATCTGCGATTCCGATGAACGGTGCTATTTCTGTTGAGCCGCTGAGTTCAACTATTTCAGCGTTTATACCTTTCTCCTCTAGATATCGGGTTGTTAGTTTGGGAAATTCCGTCGCTATTATAAATCCATCTTTGATATCCTCTGGATCTTTTATATTTGAATCTTCGGGGGCTGCTAATACAAGTTTTGCTCTTCCAAATTTGAGATCCTCTAGGATTTTAACCTTGCTTCCTCTTTCCATTATAAGGTCCAGGCCTGTTATTCCAAGGTCTGCCGCGCCATCAGCAACAAACTCTGGTATATCAGTGGCTCTGGTGAACATGATCTCAATGTTTGGATGTTCTGTTTGTGAGAATAATCTTCTTTTCAGAGTGTCCTTTAATCCAATACCTGCTTTTTCCAATAATCTTATGGTAGGTTCACTTATCCTACCCTTTGATGGGATCGCCATTTTAATCTTCAAGATGATCACCTTCAATATAGTGAGGGGATAAAATTATATAGATTCCACTTAAATTTTAACATTATAGGATGGGGGGATTGTAATGGAAACAAAAGACATTCTAATAAAGGATGTTCAAATCCTAGATGCTCACGGCCCAAGGAAGGGTTCAGTACTGATAGAAGATGATAAGATAATTGAAGTATCCCCCAGTATCGACCCTGGGGGTGTTGATAGGGTGATTAACGCTCATGGGAAACTTTTAGTCCCCGGGTTTGTGAACACGCATACTCACCTTTCAATGACGCTCTTTAGGGGAGTTGCCGATGATCTTAAACTTGAAACTTGGCTTAATGAATATATTTGGCCCCTCGAAGCGCATCTTAATGGTGAATATTGTTATGCTGGGGCTCTTCTTGGTTGTGTGGAGATGATAAAGTCTGGGACAACAACATTCAATGACATGTATTTTTATATGGATCATGTGGCTGAAGCCGTGAAGGAGACGGGTCTGCGTGCCGTGATAAGCCATGGGATGATAGATTTTGATGATGAAGAAAAGAAGAAGGCTGAAATAAAAGAATCGAAGAGGATAATCAAGAAGTGCCATGGAATGGCTGATGGACGGGTAAAGGTTGCCTTAGGGCCTCACAGTCCATATACTTGTTCCAGGGAACTTCTAGAGGAAGTGAGGAGTCTTGCAGATGAGCACGGACTCTTTATACATATTCATGTGGCCGAGACAAAAGATGAAGTCAGACAGGTGAAGGAGAAATATGGTGAAAGACCATTCACTTATCTTGATGAGATTGGTTTTCTTGGCGAGGATGTGATCGCCGCACATGCTGTGTGGCTTTCATCATCTGAAATCCATCTTCTAAAGTCTAGGGGTGTTAAATTGTCACATAATCCCACCAGTAATATGAAGTTGGCGTCTGGAATATCACCTGTCAATGAACTTATAAATAGTGGGTTGTGCGTTTCCCTTGGGACTGATGGGGCCGCCTCAAATAATAATTTGGACATGATCGAGGAAATGAAAATAGCCGCATTATCGCAAAAGATAAAGAATATGAGTCCAACAGCTCTGGATGCTGGGACCGTCTTTAAAATGGCGACGATAAATGGGGCTGCCGCGCTGGGGATGGCCGATGAGATCGGGACTATAGAAGCGAATAAGAAGGCGGATCTTGCCCTTATAAACACTAAGAGGAGTCATCTCACCCCTTGGAGGAATCCTGCCTCCCATCTTGTCTATGCTGCCTCTGGTTGTGATATTGAAACTGTAATCTGCGATGGTGAAATTTTAATGGAAAATGGTAAGTTAAAATCATTGGATGAAAAATATGTTATTGAACTTGCAGAGAGTGCAGCTGAGGATTTAATCTCTAAAGCATGATTTCATCTTTTAATAAAGTATGGTTTCTTGTTTTTACTTAAGACGATGCTCTTTTTCCATTCAACCCTCGTCTTTGGGTAGTCTTTTCTAAAGTGGGATCCTCTACTTTCTTTGCGGATGATGGCTGATCTTGTTACGAGTGCCGCTGTTTTAAGCATGTTCTCGACTTCTAAAGCCTCCTGGAGGTACTTGTTGAATCTGCTACCCTCTGGGACATCTAATCTGTCAAGTTCCCCTTGGAGTGATCTTATGGTGGAGAGGGCTGATTTGAGGGATTTTTCATCTCTTATAATGGCGACATTTTCCCACATAGTCTCATGTAACCTTCTTTTAATCTCTGATGGTCTCAGATCACCCTCCTTGACCTTGTTCTTTATCCTATACTCCTCAACTTCAACATAGACACTGTTGAGTCTAAAATCACTTTTAAGCGCGTTCTTCGCGGCTGAAATACCGGCACGTCTGCCAAAAACTTGGGTGTCAGCTAAGGCGTTCCCACCCAGCCTGTTAGCCCCGTGGACTCCACCAGCCACTTCCCCCGCCGCGAATAAGTTTTTAAGGTTTGTACGACACCATGGGTCTATCCTAACACCACCCATAAAATGGTGGGCTGTTGGAGCCACCTCCATTGGCTCTTCTCGGATGTCAACACCCACATCCAAAAATTGAAGAAACATCGTCTCCAATTTTTCCTCTATTACATTATCTGGTAAATGGGTTACATCCAAGTAGACGCCACCATGCTCTGTCCCACGACCTTCCATGATTTCATTATAAATGGCCCTTGAAACAACATCTCTTGTTGCAAGCTCTAATCTAGGATCATATTTTTCCATGAAACGCTCACCATCCTTGTTTAGAAGTATGCCGCCTTCACCCCTCACGGCTTCTGTCACGAGAACGCCTCTGCGAGATTCTGGCCATACCATCCCTGTGGGGTGGAATTGGACTTGTTCCATGTCGATGAGTTCCGCACCCGCCTCCCAAGCTATGCTGAAACCATCACCCCCTTTCTGTAGTGTGTTTGAAGTGACAGGATAAACTTGTCCAGCACCCCCACTTGCAATTATGGTGGATTTCGCGTTAAAGCATAAAAGCCTTGAATCCTTCAATGAAATGCCCATAGCCCCTTGAACGCTCTTCCCCTCCTCATCAACTATGAGGGAAGTTATCATAACCTCATCTAAGGTTTCTATACCCCTCCTCATTATCTCCTCTTTCAATGCCGTTATAATCTCGTGTCCTGTCCTGTCACCTTGATAGCATGTTCTACGATATGTCTGACCCCCGAATGGTCGCTGATCAAGTATCCCTGATTCTTGCCTGTCAAATAGGGCCCCATAATTTTCAAGGTCTATGAGACGGTCAGGAGCCTCATTAACTAGGATCCTTACAAGTTCAGGATCATTTAAAAATCCACCACCCTTCACGGTATCCTGGTAGTGGATCTCAGGGTCGTCTTCAGCATCCACAAAACCGAAAGCCGCGTTATAACCGCCTTCAGCCATCCCAGTGCACCCTGATTTGAATGATAAGCCCTTTGATACCATCAGAATCTCAAGATCATGCTCTGATACCTCTATGGCTGCTCGGCTACCAGCACCGCCAGAGCCTATTATGAGAACATCACATTGATACACTTCGCTTTCCATAATCTATAATTTACCCAGTTACATATTATAAGTGTTATAGACAGATTCAAAATATTGGAGAAAGGGATATGGGGGTTGGATTTGAAAAGAAAGGACATAATAAAATTAGCTAGGAAGGATTTTGAAAAGGCATGGGTTGAAACCGGCAAGTTACTTAAGAAAACCCACCATGACCTGGAATATCCCCGTCTAAGGTTTAAAATGGGAAAGTCCCACATCCTCTATGATACGATATGGAGATTAAGGGATGCTTATCTCAAATTAGGATTTGATGAGGTTGTCAACCCCATATTCATTGATGAAGAACATATCTACAAACAATTCGGACCAGAAGCCCCAGCAATACTTGATAGGTGCTTCTATCTTGCAGGATTGCCCCGACCAGATATAGGTTTGGGCCTTGAAAAGATAGATGAGATCAAAAAATTGGATGTTAAAATTGATGATAAGAAAATAGACAACCTAAAGGAGGTTTTCAGATCATATAAGAAGGGAACTATTGCAGGGGATGATCTAGTAATGGAAGTATCATCAGCTCTTGATGTGAGCGATGACATCGGCCTAAAGGTTCTTGAAAGAGTTTTCCCTGAGATAAGGGATCTAAAACCTATCCCTACAAAGAATACACTACGTTCACATATGACATCTGGTTGGTTTATAACACTAGAGTATTTACATGATAAGTGCAAGCTCCCATTAAAATTGTTCTCAATAGATCGGTGTTTTAGGAGAGAGCAGAGAGAAGATCCAAGTCATCTCATGACATACTATTCAGCCTCCTGTGTAATAGTCGATGAAGAAGTGACATTGGATGTTGGCAAAGCCGTGGCAGAGGGTCTACTAGAATATTTCGGCTTCTCTAAGTTCAAGTTCCTTCCTGATGAGAAAAAGTCAAAGTATTATGTTCCCGGGACTCAGACAGAAGTTTATGGTTATCATCCAAAGCTTAAAGAATGGGTTGAAATCGCAACCTTTGGCTTATATTCCCCAATAGCCCTCTCCAAGTATGGTGTAGACAAGGATGTGATGAACCTCGGACTTGGAGTTGAAAGACTTGCAATGATATTAGCAGGGGAAGATGATATAAGGGGAATGGTCTATCCTCATATATACAAGGAATGGGAGCTTTCTGACAGGGAAATTGCAAGCATGCTCAGGATAAACTTGTATCCTGTAACAGAGGATGGTCGAAAGCTCATGGATAAAATAGTAGATGTGTGGAGAGAACATGGGGATGAGCCTTCGCCTTGCAGTTTCACAGTATATAATGGTGAATTTTTAGG
>LGEU01000042.1 GCA_001507955.1 Methanobacteriaceae archaeon 41_258
TAACATATGGTTTCGCAGATGTTGGCTCAAGAAGGCACATGAAAAACCTCAAAGACGAGGATGTGATGGTCAGCATACCATACCAGCACGTTAAGAGGATCCTCCACAACCTAGAAGAAATGAAAAAAGCTTAGAAGAACCCCCCCACACAAGATTATTTTTTTTTTTTGGGGACTCTTTTTTTTAAGTTGGTACTTTAAGATTCCTAAACATTTCACTGCTAGGGATGATTTTAGGGGGGGGGGGAATTCACAAGGGAAATACTATAAAAACCTAGACTATAATAGTGTATGAGAATCCCCAAAACCTCCCCATTCGGCTAGGGATAAAATTTTCTGATAATAAAAATGTGAGGGAGATAAACCATGGCAAATAATCGAATTTATGCTGAAAAGATCCGAAATTTCATGAAAGACCATAATAAATGGATGGAAGATAGCATCAATCTAATTGCCAGCGAAAATATTACAAGTTCGCGGGTTAAAGAAGCCCTAACCTCTGACCTTTCCCATAGATACGCAGAGGGGCTGCCAGGTAAACGATTCTATGAAGGCTGCTATTATATAGATAAAATCGAAGAACTGGCAATAGATTTATGCAAAAGACTTTTCAATGCAGAACATGCGAATGTACAACCCACATCTGGTGTTGTGGCGAACCTCGCGTCATTCTTCGCACTTACAAGTGTAGGGGACACTATAATGGCATTAGAAATCCCCTATGGGGGTCATTTATCCCATGCAACTGTGAGCGCGGCTGGTGTGAGAGGATTAAAGATCCAAGCCCACCCTTTTGACGTTGATAGGATGAACATTGACCCTGAAAAAATGAAAAAAAGGATAATCGAATTAAAACCTAAACTGATACTCTTAGGTGGAAGTCTTTTCCTCTTCCCACATCCCGTAGAAGAAGCAAGAGAAGCCGCTGATGAAGTAGGCGCCAGTATAATGTATGATGGAGCCCATGTACTAGGTTTGATCGCTGGTAAATGTTTCCAAGACCCCCTGGGGGAAGGGGCCGATGTTCTAGTAGGCAGCACCCATAAGACCTTCCCAGGACCGCAGGGTGGCATAATCCTATGCGGCCGGGAACTAGCAGAAAAAATAGACGAGGCCGTGTTCCCCGGCCTTGTTAGTAACCATCACTTGCACCATGTTGCAGGTCTTGGGATCACCGCAGCTGAAATGTTAGAATTTGGAGAGGCTTATGCAAAGGACACCATAAAGAATGCTAAAAAACTCGCCGAAAGCCTCTATGAATTAGGATTTAATGTTCTATGTGAGGATCTCGGATTCACAGAATCCCATCAGCTTGTAATGGATGTTTCAAATATTGGGAGAGCTGTGGAGATAGCTAAAAAACTTGAAGATAACAATATCATATTAAACAAAAACCTGCTCCCATGGGATGATGTTAACAGGTCAAATGACCCATCAGGTATACGCATAGGCACTCAAGAGATTACAAGGCGTGGCATGAGAGAATCAGAGATGGATGAAATAGCAGAATATATAAAAAGAGTGCTCATAGATAAAAAAGATGTTAAAGAGGAAGTTTCAGAGTTCATGTCTGATTATACAAGAGTCCATTACGCATTTGAAGAATCAGAAGCCTACAAGTATTTAGACATCATCTGAAGGGGACGGATCTAGGATGAGGATAGCCTGGGCATTCACAGGAGCCGGCCACCTACTCCTTGAAAGCGTCGAAGAACTTGAAAAACTTGCAAGAGAACATAAAGTCACGATAATGATCTCAAGGGCCGCTGAAGAAGTACTAAAAATGTATGGCCTTTTCGAGCGTGTTAAAAAATTAGAGGGGGGATACTATAGGGAATTAATACTAGAGAGAGATGAGGGTTTCAGTTTCCCCATAACTGGAAGATTATCCCTTGGCCGTTACGACCTGCTCATAGTATCCCCTGCAACCGCAAATACAGTGGCTAAGATAGTTCATGGTATAGCAGACACTCTCGTCACAAACGCGGTTGCACAAGCCGGTAAAGGCAAAGTCAGGACAATAATAGTGCCCGTGGACTTGGAAGAAGGCGAAGTCGAGACTGTGATACCCTCTAAGTTAGAGTTAACTATTTGCAGAAGATGTGAAACATGTAATGCCGCTGCAGCCTGTCCACAGGATGCAATAATACCAGGGGTAGAAATACAACTTTTAAAATGTATAGGATGTGGGAACTGTCAAAAGGCTTGCCCATACGGGGCCATATCAGGTGGGAGCACTATAACACTCCATATGAGGAACATAGACGTGGATAATACAAGACGCCTCAAAAGGATAGATGGCATCCAGGTCATCAAAGAACCAGTGGAATTCTGGAATCACTTGTAAAATTCGATAATATCCCCTATCCTCGTCCCGGAATCTGCTATACTGCCCTGTGGAAGTTCTATTATATACTTGGCAGGCTTATTGGGTATGTACACTTGCCATGGTTTTAAGGTGGCCAAGTCCACAACTCTTTTCTCGGCATCCAAGAATATAACATCTAATGATATTCTCATGAAGAACATGTGAATACTTGAACCACCACGCCCTCTGCCCTCAGGCATCTTTAATAATAAACCCTCTTTTATATCTTTTTTGAACATTAAGCCTTTAAATCTCGAAATGAATGTATCTGCGATTTTCACATTACCCAGGCATTCGTTTCTGGTCTTGTTCAAAACTTTCAATATAGTCACCTATTTACTTGCTGGAAGATTATAATATTTATATTATCAGTTCAAAAAATCATATTTATCATAGTAATTATTTTCATAGACTCTGGGAGGTTACCATTGTGAGAAACATAATAGTAGAACCGCTTAGACAGCCGTCAATCGAAGAACAAAAGATAGAAATAGTTGAAAGGAAGGGTATAGGACACCCTGATAGTATAAGTGATGGTATAGCAGAATCTGTTAGCAGAGCCCTTTGCAATGCTTATCTGGAACATTTCGGGGCTATAATGCATCATAACACTGATGAGGTTCAAATAACGGCAGGAGAATCCGCGCCGAAATTTGGTGGCGGTGAAATATTAAGACCAATAAACATACTCTTAACGGGCAGGGGCATCTCAGAAGTTGACAATGAAAAAATAGGACTCGACCGTATAGCGATAGGAGCCGCTAAAGAATACTTGAAAGAGAATATAAGAAATCTTGACGTTGAAACATGCACTGTAGTAGAATGCAAGATAGGCCACGGATCCGGCGAACTAAGGGATGTTTTCGCAAGGAGAGATAGCGCCCCATTATCCAATGACACGTCATTTGGGGTTGGATTCGCCCCATTCTCCGAGACAGAAACCATAGTACTTGAAACTGAAAAACTGCTAAATTCTAGAAAGTTCAAGAGGAAATATCCAGCAGTCGGTGAAGATGTGAAAGTCATGGGTTTAAGGGAGGAGGATAAAATAACCCTAACAGTCGCAGTTGCCATGATCGACAAGTACATACCAGACCTTGAAGAATACATAGAAGTTAAAAACATCCTTGAAGAGAAAATCCTGGATCTTGCCAGCAGATACACCAACAGAAACATTGAAATATTCATAAACACAGCTGACAGATACGATGAAGAGAAACCCTCAGTTTATATAACAGTCACGGGAACATCAGCTGAGATGGGAGACGATGGCTCTGCAGGACGAGGGAACAGGGCTAACGGGCTCATAACACCCAACAGGCCAATGTCAATGGAAGCCACATCTGGTAAAAACCCAATAAACCACGTAGGTAAAATATACAACCTACTAGCTAACCAGATGGCATCAGATATCATAGAGGAAGTAGAAGGTGTTAAACAAGTCCATATAATGATCCTAAGCCAAATAGGCAAACCAATCAACCAACCAAAGACTGCAACATCCCAGATAATCCTAGAAGAAGGCTACAAGATAGAAGACGTTAAAGAGAATATTTCAAAGATAATGGATGAATGGCTCGACAATATAGGGGACATAACAGAGATGCTGATAAAAGGGAAACTTAAAACATTCTAATTTTCACATCCCCAGATGGGAGAGTTACTATGCCAATCCAGGAGGCTGAAAGAACATACCAACCACACCGTATCGAAGAAAAAGTCCAAGACTTCTGGGAAGAAAGGGACATCTACGAGCGGATTAAAAGACTCAGAAAAAATAAACCAAGATACTCATTCTTAGATGGTCCACCATATTGCAGCGGCCGGATACACCTTGGAACAGCATGGAATAAAATCATAAAAGACACTTACTTAAGATTCAAGAGCATGAGAGGATTCCATGTTAGAAGGCAATCCGGTTGGGACGCTCATGGCCTCCCAATCGAACATAAAGTAGAGGGACTTCTCGGCATAAAAAGTAAAAAAGAGATAGAGAAAATAGGGATAGAAAAATTCGTGGAAAAATGTAGAGAATTCGCCACTAAAAACAAGGAGATAATGACAAGACAATTCAAAAGACTAGGAGTTTGGATGGACTGGGAGAAACCATACATCACATTCGATCCTAATTATATGGAATCCTGTTGGTGGACCCTAAAACAAGCACATAAAAAGAACCTGCTCATAAATGACCTCCGAGTTATAACATGGTGCCCCCGCTGTGAAACAGCCCTGGCACTGGCTGAAATAGACTATCATGAAAAGGAAGACCCTTCGATATACGTGAAATTCCCACTAGAAAAAGAGGACCATTTCATCCTAGTATGGACAACAACACCATGGACCCTCCCAGCCAACATGGCAGTAACCGTACACCCTGACTTTAATTATATTTATGCAAAAACCGATAAAGAAACTTATCTCCTGGCAGAATCCCTAGCAGACACCATACTAGAAGACTATAAGATAATAAAGAGGATTAAAGGGAGCGAACTTGAAGGATTAAAATACGAACACCCCCTTAAAGAAGAGGTACCATACCACAAGAACATCGAACATCATATAATAGTAGGAGAACATGTAACCCTCACAGAGGGGACAGGATGTGTGCACACAGCCCCGGGTCACGGGCCAGAGGACTTTGAAATCGGTAAAAAATATGATCTGCCAATATTTTGTCCAGTAGACGAAGCTGGGAAATTCAAAAAAGAAGCAGGCAAATACGAGGGCCAGTTTGTAAAAAATGCCGACCCATTCATCATCCAAGACCTTAAATCAAAGGGTCTGCTATTCAGAGCAGATACCATCAAGCACCGTTACGGGTTCTGTTGGAGATGCAAGACGCCAATAATATACCTTGCAACCCAACAATGGTTCCTGAAAATCACAGAAATAAAAAATAAGATGTTAGATGAGATCAAGAAAGTTGAGTGGATTCCAAGTTGGGCTGGTGAAAGCAGATTCCGCAATTGGATCGAGAACGCGAAAGACTGGACGATCTCAAGGCAAAGATACTGGGGCATACCATTACCCATCTGGGTATGTGAAAAATGTGGCAAAATCAAGGTTATAGGATCCGTAAAGGAACTTAAAGAAAACATGATCCAAGGAGAACTCAAAGGCGACTTTATGCACAGACCCTACGTGGATAATATAATCTTGGAGTGTGAATGCGGTTCAAAGATGAAAAGAACACCAGACGTATTAGATGTCTGGATAGACTCTGGAGTTGCTGGTTGGGCATCACTCTACTACCCAATGGAAAAAAAATTATTCAACAGATGGTTCCCTTATGATTTCATAACAGAAGGTCATGACCAGACAAGGGGTTGGTTCTATTCACAGCTTGGCTGTGGAATCATAGCACTCGACCAAGTACCATACCGGAAGGTTCTCATGCACGGGTTCACCCTTGATGAAGAAGGCCGTAAGATGAGCAAATCCCTTGGGAACGTTGTCGAACCCGAGGAAGTCATAGAAAAATATGGTGTTGACGTCCTCAGATTCTACCTCTTATGGGCTAATAAACCATGGGAAGATCTTAAATTTGTATGGGAAGAGCTTAAAAATATTAATAAGATGTTCAACATCCTCTGGAATGTGTACGTTTTCGCAACCACTTATATGGTCCTAGATGACTTCAACCCTTATGAACATGATGAAGAAGAACTTAAATTCAGGCCAGAAGATCGGTGGATATTATCGAGGATAAACTCAGCAGCCAAGAAAGTGACAAACGCCATTGAGAGACTCCTATTCCATAAGGCCACACGAGAATTGCACGATTTTATAGTGGAGGATCTTAGCAGATGGTATGTTAGGCTTATACGTAGCAGGACATGGATTGAAAAGGATGACCCAGATAAGATCGCAGCATATTATACCCTTTACAATGTCCTTAAAACCTTAATAATTATAATGTCGCCTATAACTCCTCATTTGACTGAGGACATTTACCAGAATCTAGTAAGGGGTGCTGATCCAAACGTTCCTGAGAGCATACACATGCTAGATTGGGAATACAATCCAAAACTCATAGATGAAGATCTTGAAGAAAAAATGGATATTGTGAGGGATGTTATCGAAGCATGTGCACGTGCAAGGGACAAGGCAAAGTACAAGCTCAGATGGCCAGTTAAGAACATAGCAGTAGTATCCGAAGACAAAAGAATACTGGAGGCTGTAGAATCACTTAGAGATATTGTTATCGAACAGGCAAACACCAAAGGATTAGAGGTGACTGTGGAGTTTGAAAGGATGAAAATACATGCCAAACCTAACCCAAGAACCCTAGGACCGCGGCTCAGAGACGACATGCCCCTAGCAATGAAAAAACTCCAAGAAAAGGATGGATATATTATAAAATCCACCCTAGAAAGTGAAGGGGTATACAAATTAACTATTAAGGGCAAAGAGGTACAATTGAATGAAGAGGATATCATATTCGAAACAGAATTGCCAGAAGATATAGTAACAGCCAAATTTGATGGTGGGAGCGTTTTCGTAGATACAAAATTAACCCATGAAATATTAAGCGAAGCCATGGCAAGGGAACTCATCCGCCGAATACAAGATATGCGAAAAGACCTAGACCTTGATGTCGAAGCACACATTAAAGTCGATGTTAACTGTACCAACAAATTCAAAGAGCTTATAGAACCCCACAAAGAATTCATTAAAAATGAAGTGAGAGCAAAAACATTATCATTCAAAGGAAGAAAGATAGGATACACGAAAAATTGGAATATATCAGATGAAAAATTTACTATATCCATCTCCAGATCGTAGATTGGTGTTAAAATGGTTTTAACCGATGAGGAAGTCAAATTCATAAAAAAAGAGCTTGGTAGGGAACCCAACCCCCTTGAATATGGGATGCTCGATGTCATGTTCTCAGAACACTGCTCATATAAAAGCAGCAGACCCATACTCCAATTATTCCCAACAGAAGGCGAAAAGGTCATAATAGGACCGGGAGACGATGCAGGGGTCGTGGAAGTCACACCAGAACTAGCACTAGCAGTTGGAATAGAAAGCCATAATCACCCATCAGCAATAGAACCATACGGGGGCGCAGGCACGGGAATAGGTGGGATATTACGTGATATACTCTCAATGGGGGCCATGCCCATAGCACTACTAGATTCCCTACACTTCGGATACTTAGAAGACCAAAAATCAAGATACCTCTTCGAAAACGTTGTGAAAGGGATATCAGACTATGGGAATAGGGTGGGAGTCCCCACAGTAGCCGGTGAAGTTGAATTCGATCAAAACTTCAAATTCAACCCCCTGGTAAATGTCATGTGTGTCGGCCTCGTGAAAAGAAATAAAATAAAAAGGGCCACAGCACCCAACCCAGGCGAGGTATTCCTGCTAATGGGTGGCAGAACAAGCCGGGATGGAATACATGGGGTTACATTCGCATCAGAAGAACTAACAAGCTCATCAGAGATAGAGGACAGGCCAGCAGTCCAAATAGGGGATCCATTCACAAAGAAAATGGTATTGGAGGCTAGTCTTGAAATAATGGATAAAGTAGAAGTTTCAGGGGCCAAAGACCTTGGAGGAGGTGGACTGACCTGTTGCATTTCAGAGATCGTTGCAAAATGCGATAACGGTGCAATAGTAGAACTAGAAAAAATACCCTTACGCGAAGAAGGAATGACACCATATGAGATAATGTTATCAGAATCTCAGGAGAGAATGCTCTTCGTAATAAAACCAGAGAACATAGAAAAAGCCATGAGGATATGCGAAAAATATGAGCTTCCAGCAGCTATAATAGGTAAAGTCACAGACGATAAAAGAATGAAAGTAATAAAAAATGGCGAAGTAATCGCGGATCTGCCTGCCAAACTCCTCGCAGACCCCCCAGTTATCATAAGAGAAGCCAAGAGACCAACATATCCACAAAAAAGTATAAAAGTGGAACATCCACCACTCAAAGAGGCCCTTCTAAAGGTCTTGTCCTCGCCTAACATTGTAACTAAAGAATGGGTTTACCGCCAATACGATCATGAAGTTCAAATCCGAACCGTGGTAAAACCTGGAGATGATGCAGCGGTCCTAAGAATTGATGAAGAAAATGGAATAGCACTCACAGTGGACTCTAATAGTATACATACAAAACTCAATCCATACCATGGCGGGGCAGGTTCAGTGGCAGAGGCTATAAGAAATGTGGTTTCAATGGGGGCTTGGCCACTCTGTATAGTAGACTGTCTCAATTTCGGGAACCCTGAAAAGCCCACTGTATTCTGGGAGTTCAAAGAATGCGTTAAAGGGATGGCAGAGGCTGCCAGAACATTCAAGACCCCTGTTATAAGTGGTAATGTAAGTTTTTACAATGAGACAGAAGGAGTCACAGTTAACCCTTCACCAGTGGTTGGAGTTGTGGGCTCATTGAAACTTGACAATATAAAGACAATGGATTTCAAGGAGGAAAATGACAAGATTATAATCGTTGGTTCTACACTAGGAGAACTAGGAGGATCTGAATATTATAAGTGGGTGCACGGGCTCTTAACAGGAGACCCCCCACTGGTAAGATTCAAGGACGAATTAAAGGCTGCAAAGTCCATCCATAACATCATAGACAAGTTTGGTGATGGTATAACCGCAATACATGACTGTTCTACGGGTGGATTGGGAGTGGCATTAGCAGAGATGAGCATAAAATCTGGTCTAGGAGCTAAGATCAGCACCGCGAAGATCCCAAACAATTGCAAAAACGAACATCAACTCCTATTTTCAGAATCACATGGTCGATATATTATAACAGTAAAAGAAGAAATAGCCGATAATATAATAGCGGATATAAAAGTACCATCTTCAGTTATAGGCAGCGTAGGTGGTGACAGTTTCCAAATAGATGACCTCAAAGTCCCAGTAAAGAAATTACAAGAAACATATCATGGAGTGATAGAAAAATACATGTAAACTCCCCCCGATTCTCTGGTGTTTTATTTGAAGCATAAACAAGAAATCCTAAGACAAACTATACATGCTGCTGGTATAATATTTGTAATAATACAGCCGTGGTTTGGGGTGCAAAACCTTATTTTACTCGGCATCCTAGCAGCGTTTATAGGAGAGATCATCCGCCAATACGACCTTAAACATCCAATACCATTATTTTCACAGTTGCTGAGAATCTGCCGCAGAGATACCAATGAAAGAGGATTTATATACTATTTTATAGGTTTAGCCCTCAGTTACGCACTTTTCGGGGCGAATGTTCCAATCGCAAACGCCGCCATACTCATTCTAACAATTGGCGATGCTGCATCCACCATCGCCGGCAAACTTTATGGCAAACACCCACTACCATACAAACCCGATAAAACATTTGAAGGTTCAATCGCGTTCATAATCATAGGATTCATCGGAGCACTAACACAAGTTAACCCCACCATAGCATTTATAGGAGCATTCATAGGCTCACTAGTAGAAGCATACACTCCAGTAGAAGATAATATCACCATACCCCTAATAGTAGGATTTACTATGTACATTTCATCCATCTGAAAAAGCCACACTCTCCCCACAAAATATATAAAAGCCTGTACAATAAACTTTAATTGAATTTTTTTATTCTTTTTTATGGTGATGGTGTCAAGCGTGGCTAATGAAACTGACAAGAAAATGATGGAAATTTTAAGGATACTATCCGAACATGAAGAAATCCTCGGAGCGAAGGCAATAGCCAAAGAACTT
>LGEU01000043.1 GCA_001507955.1 Methanobacteriaceae archaeon 41_258
GTGTGATATCAGTTATGTGGGTGATACGATGCATAGAATTTTTCAGATTATATATAGTGGAGTTCATAGGATGTTGGGGGGAAAATTCATCCCTTAAAAATTCTTTTGTTAGATGATATATAGAAAAATTTATATTATCATAAATAATCATGTTAATTATCGGATTAATTGGGAGTAAAGACAATGTCCATAGCAAGAATCGGTTATGGAATCGCCTACTTCATCATATTAATATACAACATCCTCAAATCAGCCCTAAACGTGGCTAAGATGGTCTTAACAGGGAACATAGAACCTATAGTAGTTGAAATTGAAACAATATTAGAGCGTCCAATATCACAGACCATACTCGCAAATAGCATAACCCTGACACCCGGAACACTCTCAATAGACCTCGACTCAGAAAAAAGACTATTAAAAGTTGCCACGATAATACCCAAAGAAAAAGAAGAAATAATACCATTCGAACCCTACATCAAAAAGATGCTCGAATAGGGGGAACCAAAATGGATCTACTGTTAATATCAGAGTATATCTTTCTCGCATCCCTCGCAATATTCATCATCGCAGCAGTCAGAATCGCCACAAGGAAAACAATAGCAATGGGCCTTGTAGGAATTTCAGCATTAAGTATTGCAGTGGCAACAATACTCATCCTCATAAATAAAATCCATGGTATAGGATTTTGCCGAGACATCGCCTATGCACTGGTACTACTCGGACCAGTAGGTACAATAGCATTTGCAAAGGTTCTGAAGGGGTGAATAGATTGGATCCTATCATAATAATAAGATCAGCCATTCTATTAATCTCGTCAATACTATTACTGATAAGTGCGATTGGGATTCTAAGATTTAAGGACGATATACCTAGGGTCTTATATGCGAGGATACACATCCTCGGCGTGGCCGATATCGCATGCATTATCGCACTTTTAACATTATATGAGCCGCTTCTCGCAGTCACATACTTCATATTAGCACCATTTGCAGCCCATGCAATCGCAAACGCATACTATTATGGGGAGGAGAACCATGATTGAATACTTGATAATGATCATAATAATATTGGGTGCTATACTGGCACTAGTCCAAAGAGACCTTCTAAAGGCGGCTATATTAACAGGTGTCCCAGGAGCGTCCATGGCATTCCTTTACCAGTTTTTACTAGCCCCTGATGTTGCCTTGACACAAGCGATCGTAGGATCGGCGATAATACCAGTATTCTTTGCACTCGCAGTCTATAAGACTAGGAGGATGGAGGAATGATACCAGTACAATTAGCATCATTCTTCACAGCAGCAGCGCTGATCCTAATCGGGATTATAGGCGTCTTTTTCATTGACAACCTCATAAAGAAGGTGATAGCCCTCTCATTTATAAGTGACGGTGTTAACCTTTTCCTGGTGACGCTAGGCTACAAGCCTGGTGGCATAGTATATATTTACATGCCTGGGATGTCAAGTTCATGGTTTGCACAGAACGCATCTTATCCCCTGCCATTTGCCCTTGTACTTACAAGTATAGTTATCGGTGCAAGCACCCTCGCAGTCATGTTAGCCATAATAATCATACTATATCATAGACATGGTAGCCTTTCATCAAAGATACTTGAAGACTAAAAAGATAGGAGAGGATTAACATATGAAATCCCTTATTGCCCTGATGGTGATACTGCCAATCTTGTGCGGTCTACTCTTGAATTTACTCCATAAAAAGGATAGAACGATCAAAATATTGGCTTTGACCGTTGCAATAATATTACCGATAATCCCATTGATTGCAAGTTATGGAGCCTACTATTTTGGGGGATACCCACCAATCGCAGAGAATCCTACCATAGCAGAGTATCTGCCAGCATATATTACTAGATCGTATTTGGTCAAATTCCACCCTGCAATAACATACATATTCAACAGCGCCCAGAGAATATTCATTTTTATACTGGGTATTGTAGCGTTCCTCGCGATCTTCACATCACTAAACGAGGTTAAAAAACCATCTGGGGTTTACTCTTTCCTAATGTTCATGGCCACAGCAGCTGTCACAGCTATTGTACTGGCAGACGACATATTCAACTTGTATGTCTTTTTTGAGATAGCTGCTATTTCACAAGCCGGTATCATACTCTCTTCCAATATCAAGGGAAGTTATAAAATGGCTTTAAGGTATCTTTTCCTTGGGGGTGTTGCGGCTCCAATGTTACTCTTGGGCGTGGCCCTGTTATTGGGTGCTATAGGGAATGTTAACATATCAGATATGATATTTGCCATGAGGAATGGGCTCATAGACCAGGGCAATCCAATATTTTTAACAGCAGCGGGTTTAATAATCTTTGGCTGGTTATATGGGTCAGGTTTGCCACCATTCCACACAATAAAGTCAGGATTGTACAGTAAAGCCCTTCCACATGCGGCTTCCCTCATCCAAGCGTTTTCAGTATTCACTCTTGTAGCCTTGGGCATTATTATACTTAGATTATTCTATTATATTCCTGTTGTGAGGTGGGCTATTATCATATTTTCTATTGCAGGCATGGCCCTTGGTATTAGCATGGCTATCATGCAAACAGACTTCAAACGTTTAATAGGTTTCCTTGCAGTTGGAGAATTAGGTTATATTGGGATAGGATTGGGATTGGGGACTACTATGAGCATAACAGCAGGTCTTTTCCAGGCTGTGAACGAGGCGTTGGTGACTGCTTGTCTTTTCCTGGGCTTTGGGACGATACTCTACCAGACAGGAATAAGTGAAATAGATAAACTGGGAGGTCTTTTAAAGTATAGACCTGGCGTTGCCGGGCTAATGATCTTAGCAGGTTTTATAATGGCAGGTATACCACCATTTAATGTTTTCCAGAGCAAATTGATGCTTATAGAATCTGCTATAAGCGCTGGTTTTCCCGAACTTGCCATTATAATGATATTGTTGAGTATAGTTACATTCATGACTTTTATGAAGGCATATTATTCAATTTATTTGAAACCAGAGCCAAGGGGGCTTGAAGTTAAAGCTGAGAGGATACCTTCTTCTACAATATTTTCCATGATAATCTTATTGGTGATCTGCACAATACTCGGTATCCTACCGCAACTTGCAACTTCACAATTTGGGAGCATAATCCATGGACTGCTATAATGTTGAGGGATAGATCATGACATTATATGATGCCATAATAGAGAAGGTAAGGGAGATAGAGAAAAAGACTAGGATGGAGGCGCGGGTAACGAATATATCCGTGTCAGCTGTTTTAACAGCTGAACTCACCATCGTATCCACCATATTACTAGTAATACTGATGATAAGGAAACTAGATGTTTACATAATGGTACTTTTCTTATTATTGGTGGGGTTCATGTTATTTTCAATGACTCCTATTGCGGTCATTCTACGCAGGGAGCAAACTGACTCCTTTTATAAAATGATATTTTATGTCATTTTAACTTTTGGAGTTTTAATAACATTACTCTACTGGGGGAATATAAATGTCTGAAGGGATCAGAAGTCTTATAGCAACATTTTCATTAGCTATTTTCGGAGTCACGCTCTTTAATACCATAATAGGCCTTCATAGGGTTCTTAATCCTGGTATAAGTTACATATATAATTATGTGGGTACAAGGATGGCCCCTAACATGGTTACAATTGTCGTATTCGACTGGAGAGGATATGATACCCTTGGAGAGGCTTTAATATTAGTTACAGCAGTTATTGTAACATTACTCATCTTTGGAAGGGGAAAAGTAGAACTTGGAGGGAAATAGAGCATGAGCACCATACTTAAAATATTCGCATTCCCAGCATCAATACTTATAATATGCCTTGGGATCTCAACAATACTAGGGGGCCATATAACCCCTGGGGGAGGATTCCAGGGTGGTGCGATCATAGCCGCAGGATTCATATTCTGTGCAATAGTCTATGGGTTTGAGAAGACACCTTTCAAATTCACGCACAGGTTCATGGCAGCATTAGAGAGTATAGGCGCCATAGGCTACATACTCTTGGGATTGGCCGGCATTCTATTTTCAGGTTACTTCCTCTACAATATAGGAGTGGACTTGTATAATCTCCTACCAGGCATGAGTAGTGTTTTCAATTACCCGGACGCAGTACATGCAGGTATAATACCATACTTGAACATATTAATAGGATTGAAGGTGTTGGTGGGTTTGAGCGCTGTTGTCATAACCTTCCTAGAATTTAAAGGAGAATAATGGGGGAAACAAATTGTTATATATTGGTCCAAGCCTCTTCGGCTTCCTGATAGGTTTCATCCTCGGAACAAGGATAAAAGAAGATGAAGAAGTGAGATTTCCCATATCATCTTATATTGTAATCCTTATAGCCGCGATTTTAATGGCATGGCAACTAGGCCCATTCCCGTACTACAAGGATTTACCATTGGCAAGTGGTTTCATAGCCGCCTTTATAGGCATAATAGCAGGGAGGATAATAAGAGGCTAAAATGGAGAGTAGTATCAATGTTCATAACAACAGCTAAATGTGAGGGGATAGGTGAATGTGTAAAAGCGTGCCCAACAGACGCCATAAGATTAATCGATGGAAAAGCATTCAGTTGCATCACCTGTGGCACTTGCGCCGAAGAATGTCCGAACAAGGCAATACAACAAAATAAGTATGGCGGATTCGTTGTTGACAGGGCAAAATGCAACCTATGTGGCATATGCGAATACGTATGCCCAGTTAACAGTATAAAAATAGAAGATGATATCGTGAAGGGTATCTGCGCCAGATGCGGTCTCTGTGAGGAAGCTTGTCCAGTTAATGCGCGCATAGATGCATTCGACCTTATAGAAGAACGCCAATTAAAATTCCTCGAGGCCCTGGATTTTGCCGTTAAAATACCCAAAAAACGAAAGCCCCTAAAGAAGGAGGTTGGAAGGACAAACGTGATAACAGACCTTGAAAAATGCATCAAATGTAAAAGGTGCCAATATTATTGTCCCACAGGAGCTATAATTGTAGATTTGGAAGGAGATGGTTTATGCAGTGAATGCAGGGTATGTGAAGATGTTTGTCCGGTTGGGGCTATAAAGGACACAACCATAGACCCTGAAAAGTGCACACTATGCCTCAAATGCATGGAAGAATGCCCAAACAATGCAATCTATACTGATGATTTCACCGTCCAAATAAGGAAACCAGAAAAAGAACTAGAAGGAATCATAGTTTCTTGTCTAAACTGTGGTTTATGTGCAAGTGTATGCGGAACCGGCGCCCTTAAAATGGTGGATGGTAAAATACGCTATGATCCATCATTATGTGAAGAATGCGAAGAAAAACCATGCTTAGATGTTTGCCCAGTAGGCACCCTCAGATCCGGGGCTCATGGAAGGCTGAAAGGATACTGTGTATCTTGTGGAAAATGTATAGAATCTTGTGACATTTATGAAGCACGCAGCTTCCAAAAAGTCAAATGGGATGGTACAGTCTCCGAGGATTGTATATCTTGCGGCACTTGTGCAGAGGTTTGTCCAAAAGATGCAATAACCCTCAAGAGGGGTTCCATCGAAGTAGATTTCGATAAATGCATATTATGCGAAAAATGTGGAATACATTGCCCAACAGATGCCATACCAAAAACCACAATGCGTAAAAAGACAATAAAGGATGGATTCACCCTAATAGATGACAGATTATGTATAAAGTGTGGTCTCTGCATTGAAACATGCCCAGAGGACGCTATAACGAAAACACCAGAGAATAGAATAGTCGTGGATGAAAACAAGTGCATTTACTGTGGAGCATGCAACAACATCTGCCCAGCCAAGGCCATACTATTCGAAAGAGAATTCAGCCTCTCCAAATAAAAGGAGGATAATATTATGAAAAACTTGTTAAGGATACTATTGGAAGGCGCCTACACTAACATCAAAAGAATATTCTTTGCCGCTGATAGAGTCACAGACATGGAACTCAGAAAGAAGATACTCACGGGAAAAGTTGAACCAACACCCAAAGTAGCCGAAATTCCATGTATTGGTTGTGGAGGATGCTCAAATGCCTGTCCCACCAAGGCAATCCAAATGAAGGATCTTGAAGAACCAATCGAGATAGCTGAAGGCCTTATCAAAAGGCAAATACCAGTCCTAGATTCTGAAAAATGCGTCTATTGTTATTATTGTCACGACTTCTGCCCATTATATGCTTTATTTGGAGAACCCGGGACAATACACCCAAATGATGTGGGCATTGTAGAATTTGATGTTAAAGAAGCCATCGAAAAACCCGTCAAAATACCCGATGAGAAACTGAAATTCATAACACAATTCTTATCAGATAAAAGCATCCTAGAACGTGAAAAAACTTCAAGAGAGTGAGTGGGGGATTGAATGGGAATCAAATCATATGCAAGGGCCAGAGCCATCCATGCAATGCTAGTATATACAGGTGGCTGCAATGGCTGCGACATAGAAATCGTGAATGCAGTGTTCTCCCCAAAATATGATGCAGAACAATATAAAATATTCCTAACATGGAATCCTAGGGAAGCAGATGTACTCATAGTAACAGGACCGGTGACCAAACAAAACAAAAAACCATTAAAGGAAATTTACAAGGCAATACCTGAACCAAAACTTGTCATAGCAGCTGGTGCATGCGCCCTCATGGGAGGCGTTTATAAAAACATCCACGGTGACATACCATCAGAAGAAATCGCTGGACCAGTTGAAGAAATAATACCAGTAGATGCCAAGATCCCAGGATGCGCAGTGAGACCAGAGGATGTGCTAGCCGGGGCCGTGTCCGCACTGCCAAAACTCCTAGAAGCCAAATAATCATGGGGGTGACAAAATTTGGATAAAAACGTTATAGAAACTGAGATCACAATGGGAACAGTCCATTCAGCAGCCATAGAACCATACCGTGTCAGACTCTTCGTGGAAGATGAAATAGTTAAAGACGCTGAGATAACAGTAGGCGTCAATCATAGGGGAGTTGAACGTATAATGGAAGGTCTCCCAGTAGAGAAGGCCAATAGTCTCACAGAGAAAATATGTGGGATATGTTCCGGTGTACACTTGTGGAATTCAGTTTTAGTCGCGGAAAAAGGATTGGAAGTTGAAATACCTGAAAGAGCCAGTTATATAAGGATAATAGTAGCTGAACTTGAAAGGATACATAGCCACCTCCTATACTTAGCCCATGGTAACGAGGTCCTAGGACATGAAACATTCTCCATGAGATTATTCTATATAAGGGAGACTGTAATGGAACTTCTAAGGATTATAGGAGGCAACAGAGTCCAATATGGTGTCCCTATCATCGGGGGGATTAGACCAAGGGCAGAATTAGATGAGATGAAAGTCCAGAAAATAAGAGAGGGCATAGATTACATAAGAGGAAAAGTGAAAGAGTTCGCAGATCGTTTCACATCAGACCCCATGATAATGTCACGCATAACTGGTGTGTGTCCTCTCAACAGAAAGGACGCCCTTAGACTAGCGGTAACAGGGCCAACATTAAGAGCTACTGGGGTGGAATTTGACACGCGCAAGGAAATGGAATGCTATGACCCATTCGAATTTGATGTTATCACACAAGATGATGGTGATGTGAAGTCTAATCTCCTCGTCAGGGTCTTCGAAATCTTTGAATCCGTGAAGATAATAAAACAGGCCCTAAAAAACCTCCCAGAGGGGGCTGTCGTGGATAGGAGCTGGGAAATGCAAGACACTGATATAACAAAAAGTTATGTTGAGGCTCCAAGGGGCACATTATACCATTCTTACGCCCTCGAGGATGGTAGGGTTAGAAATGTTGTGATTAGAACGCCTTCAATAGCTAATATAGGTGCCATGCAATATGCGCTTATAGGCCATCACATAACAGACGCTCAACTTGGGATAGTGCAATGCGATCCTTGCTTCACTTGCACAGATCGTGCAATAGAAATAATCAAGAGAAGGTGATCATAATGTATTCTATTCTAGGCGTCATTGGGACAATCATTATCGGATTCATAGTTAGCTTGTGGCTCCCCGGCCTTGAAAGAAAACTGATACATGCACGGGTTCAGCAGAGAATAGGCCCACCTATCTCTAGTCCAGGTATAATGGCCCCCTTGAAGTTCTTTTTTAAGCAGACCATAATGCCATATTCACCATTGCCAAGATTATACAATTCATTACCACTTATCGGATTATTATCTGTGCTTTTTATATTCCTTTTCACAGTCCCTGAAACTTATCAGCTGGGGGCTTTTGCAAGTATAGTTGCAATTGTGGGTTTCTTGAAAATAGAAGAGGTCATATATGTTTTCATGGGCTCCCTTTCAAAGTCTGTCATGTCCCTTAGGATGCCATTCCCAGACCTCGCCAAGGGTGCTAAGCACCCTAATGTGCAGAGAAGCTTCCTAGAGGATATAAGTGCCATGAGAGCATTCAGATTAATAGCATTCGGGTCGTTCCCATTATATATCGCATTATTCGTCCCAGCGGTTATCAGTGGGAGCATATCACTAGGGGATATAGTAGCTTATCAGCAGGTTCATGGTCCAATACTTTTTTCAGCAGCTGGTGTAATTGGGGCTATAGTATTCTTTATAGGATACATGATACTCCTTAATGAGTATCCATTTGTCATTTTAAAGGCGAAGGCAGATGTCATTGAGGGACCATACATGGAGTATGCTGCCAAGTGGCGTGCACTAGTTTATATAATGAGGGGTTTTCTCATGTTCACACTTGCCACGCTATTTTCAGTATTGTTTTTGGGCGTGCCACCAAGCATATTCACTTGGGGCATACTTGTTAATATCCTCGTGGCCGTGTTGTTCCCAATGCTAATGGCTTCTTTCAGCGCCTTTGCTCCAATCTTCACATTTAAACAATTTTATCCTGTGACATTCGGGGCGACAATACTCGGTGTTGTGGCGCTCTTGGCAGCATTCATATAAGGGGGGTTGAGTATAGATGAAGATGGTTATAAGACCTCATCATATTATAAGCCTTGGAGGATACATAGTAGAATGGGATTTCCCATACAGGAATCTCATAGTTGTGAATCCGACTGATGAACACATAAAAATAGAGGTTCCAGTCTTTGATGAGGATTGGATTGAAGAACACAGAAAACTTGGACTTAGGATAACTCCAGTAGAGTATGGGGATAATTACCTCAGCCTATGGAAGAGGGAGAAATCCAAATTAGAATAGGATATTATGGTTGTAACTGCTATTAGTATAAAAACTGTTGAAAGGCCGGGAGTTCTCAGTGAGATAACTGAGATGATAGCCCAGAAGGGTATAAATATAAGCTATGCCTACCTTTACGTGGAAGAGGATAGATTAGGATCCATCTACATGGAATTAGAAGATGTGGGGGATTTAGAGGGGCTTATCAAGGATTTGAAATCCTTTGAAAGCGTATTGGATGTTGATGTTCACAGGCCACTTGAAGATATCTATGGAAAGCGTATAATAATCATTGGGGGCGGGGCGCAAGTTTCACAGGTTGCCATGGGCGCTATAAGTGAAGCTGACAGGCACAATATAAGAGGTGAGAGGATAAGCGTCGACACAATACCACTCGTTGGTGAAAAGGAACTTGCTGAGGCTGTTTTGGCTGTTGGGAGGCTTCCGAGGGTTGGTGCTTTGGTATTGGCCGGTTCTCTTATGGGTGGTGAAATAAGCGAGGCTGTGGAAAAAATTAAAAAAGAGCAGGATATTATTGTTATAAGCCTTAACATGCCTGGTAGTGTCACAGAAAAGGCGGATCTTGTAGTTACTGATCCTATACAGGCGGGTGTTATGGCTGTTATGGCCGTGGCGGCTTTATTCTTGATCTCAGGGTCTTTTATATCTCTACTTTATTTTAAGGGCGAATTCCAGCACTGGGATGTTTGATGGTTTTATCTTTTCGGCCATTTCAAGGTAGCTTTTCTTCTTTTTCTTCCATTTTAACCTTCTTTTTATCCATCAACTCTGGGAGTACCTTGTATGTGTTTATGATATTTGGATCGTCTATATTCTCACATTTTTTTTAGAAGTTCTTTTTTCATATAAATCGCCATATATTCTTATCTTTTTCCCTATAAAAAAATTATAGGTTATCTGGGCAGATATTATTGTAATTACATTTTTTACATTTTCTTGGGTTTGGTTTTGTTGATGGCGTATCTCCACTGAGCACCCCTTTTATTTCTTCTAGTATGCTGAGCAGATTTTCTCTGAGCGTGTAATCGATGGTAACTGGTCTTCTTTCACCTACAATCATATAATCTACGAAGCCTAAAAGAACTTCACTGTTAAATTCTTTTTCTATTAGTAGGGCATATGCGGCTATTTCAAGGGCGTCGGAATCCCAAACACCCCTAAATGGGGG
>LGEU01000044.1 GCA_001507955.1 Methanobacteriaceae archaeon 41_258
ACAAAATCCAAACCAGAAAACAAACCACCAACACCAGGCAAAGACTTAACAGGCCTCAAATTAACAAACAAATCCAACTCACGCCTGAGTGTTATTATTGCACTTTTTTCCCCGGGTACTGTCGTAACTGCACCGAATAGTGTTGCATCAGATTTTTTTACAAGTTTTATTGTTTCTTTGGGTATTGTGTCCCCATGTTTTTGGAAGCATTCATGGCCAGCCTCTGCAAACTCATATTCGAAATCTAGGTTTAGTGCGTTTAGTACCATGAGGGCTGCTTCCATCACTTCTTTTCCTATTCCATCACCTGGGATGACAACTATCTTTTTCATTGTTTTCACCTAGGATTCATGAAAATTTTAAGTTGGATGAAAAATATAATTTTTGTAGATGACCTTGGGGGATGTTTAAATGATATTTTTGCTTGTATTTGGATTTTTGGATTCATTGAGAAGGGGGTAAAAGAGAGGATCTTAAAGAGTACAAGAGGAGGCTTGGTGAATATCAAGGGCACGAAGCCGAAACTTTAGTAGAAATTGGTGTTTTTTATCTGGAGAGGGATGAAACGGAAAAGGCTCGTGCTAGGTTCATGGAGGCTCTTGAAAATTATAGGAAAGCGGGGGATGTTGAAGGTGAAGGATATGCCCACTGAATTTATCGGGGACTGTTATTTGGTTGAGAGGAATTTTGAAGCTGCATTTAAGGATTATGAAAATGCACTTAAATGTTACAGGGTTGCTAAATCCTCTCCCAAAGATGGTCTGATAGAGAAGATGAAAGAGGTTGAAATGCTAAGAGAAACCCTCCAAGGGAAATCAAAGATTAAGGAAAGAAGTTTTCATGAAGATGAGGCGAGCGGAGTCTCCAAAGAGGATGCTATTGAAAATACTAATGGTCTAATCCAAGAATTTATAAGTTTAATGGACAAATATAATTCTCATAGGGATATTTGTAAGACACATTGGAATCATCAAAGTTAATCAATGACCAGGAGGATGAAGGAATCCTTCACCTTATCATTGGAGAAATTCTCCCTAGAAAAGGAGAGTATAAGCAGTCCCTAAAACATTTTAGTGAAGTTTATAATATCTTCAAAGGTAGGGATAAAAAAGGGGATGGCATATCTCTCTTATTGACTGGGGTGACTTCTTTTATCCTAGGTAGAGAGAGTGGAATTTATGAAATACTAAATAAAGTCATGAAAATTTTATGTGAAGTGTCAGATAAAGCTCTTAGGATAGCTTATAGTATTATAGAGGCCATTGAAGCCCTCTAGGTTTGGTGAGTTTAATGGAGAAAAGAGAGAATATTGAAAGGATTATAGAAAGATTGGAAGATGAAGACGAACTTGTGAGAGTCCAGGTTATGGAATTGTTGGAGGAGATAGGTGAAGCCGCGGTGGATCCGCTTATAGAAGCGCTTTCACATCCAAACAAGCTTGTAAGGAGAGGTGCTGCCAAGATCCTTGGTAATATAAAGGATCCACGGGCCATAGAACCTCTCATAAAAGCTTTGAGTGATGATAATAAATGGGTTCGACGGGAAGTTTCAACAGCCCTTTCCAAGATGGGTGAAAAGGCGTTCAAACCATTACTCAAAGCATTGAAGGATGATGATTGGAAGGTTAGGGGCGCTGCTGCTTGGGCTATTGGCAACCTAAAGGATGAAAGAGCAGTAGACTCCCTAATAGAGCTTTTAGATGATAAGAGTGGTTTTGTTAGGAGTGGAGCTGCATGGGCCCTCCAGAATATAGGGGGTGAGAAGGCGGAGGCTGCGCTGAAGAAATTAAAAAGTGAAGGTTCTGGTTTCGCTAAGAAAGTGGCATCAGATTACCTAGATAAGAAATAATTTCATATAGGGGGCTGATCTTTTTATGAAGGTGAGTATTATAGGCTCAACTGGTAGGGTGGGTAAATCAACTGCATTATGTCTTGCCGAAGAGGAAACTGTAAGTACTTTACAGTTGATTTCAAGAGAGGAAAGTTTTGAGCGCAGTAAAGGGGAGTTATTAGATATTAGTGATGCATTGGCGGCGAAGGGCGTTTCTGTCGACTTGGAAACTTCCTCGGATATTAGGGATGTGCGTAATTCCAAGATCATTATCATAACTGCTGGGATCCCAAGGAAGCCTAACATGGAAAGGGACGATTTAGCCCATGTGAATGGTCGTATAGTGGCCACTTATGCATCTGAGATAGGGAAATTTGCACCAGATTCCATGATACTTGTTGTGACAAATCCTGTTGATGTTATGAGTTATGTGGCCCTTAAGTATTCTGGTTTTCATCCTAGTAGGGTTTTCGGTCTTGGTAATCACCTTGATTCCCTTAGGCTTAAGAATTATATGGCGCAGCATTTTAATGTACATGTTAGTGAGGTCCATACAAGGGTCATAGGACAGCATGGCCCTTATATGGTGCCCCTTATAAGTTCAACGTCTATTGGTGGCATACCGCTTGAATATTATTCCAAGAGGGACTATTTTTCTGGTTATAAGCCTTTTGATTTAGAGGGTACTATTAAGAAGGTTATAAATGCTGGTAGTAATATTATTAGTAGGAAGGGTGCGACTGAGTATGGTCCGGCTTTTGCCGTTTCAAATATTGTTAAGACTATCTTAAATGATGAGAAGAGGATATTGACGGTTTCAACTTTGATTGATGGTGAGATAGGAGATATAAGGGATGTTTGCCTTGGGGTCCCTGTTAAACTTGGAAAGGATGGTATTGAGGGTATTGTACCATTTCTTATGGATGATAATGAACGAGAGGCTTTTATTGAGGCGGCTGAGTTTGTGAAAAGTTCAACTATGGAGGTAATGCGTTTACTTGAAGAGGAAGGTTTAAAGGGGCGTTAATAATTTATTTTCTTTCCTTTTTATGGTGGGGGTGTTAAGCCCCCAATGGAAACCTTTATATAATTGTTCAATTATAAGTGTTTTTACGGGTAGTTTTTTGAACATTGTATAATATGGTTTTTTTTGTGGGTCTCCCCAAAAAATGTGCCGGTAACCATTTTCTGGTAGTATTATATTGGAAGACTCAACTTAATATAATCAAAAAAAAAAGATTCGTAAGGAGTCGCCCATGATAAGGATAGGAATACTAGACCTCCAAGGAGACGTGTCAGAACACCTCGAAATGACAAAAAAGGCAATAAAAAATTTGAAAATAGAAGCAAAGGCTACAAAGGTGAAAAAAAAGGATGAAATAATATCATGCGACGCTCTGATAATCTCAGGTGGTGAAAGCACAGTCATAGGCAAGCTCATGGAAAGGGAAAACATAATAAAAACCCTAAAAAAGGAAAAAATACCAATAATGGGCACCTGCGCCGGGATGATACTCCTGGCAAAGGAAACAGACCATAAACAACCCCTCATAGGTATTATGGACATGAAAGTGCAAAGAAACGCCTTCGGAAGACAAAAAGAATCATTCGAAGAAAAAATAAGAATACTAGGCAAAGAATTCCATGGCATATTCATAAGAGCGCCAGCAGTCACCAGAACTGGGCCAGGAGTAAAAATCCTCTCAAAACTCAACGACAAAATAATAGCAGTAAAACAAGGAAAAAACATCGCACTATCATTCCATCCGGAACTAGGCAACGACACCCTAATCCACGAACATTTCATAAAGGAGGTACAAAATGTGCGGAATAGCCGGGATAGTATACAAAGATGGTAAACTCCACCCAGCAGGAAGAGACATGACAAAGATGCTCCATGCACTACAACACAGAGGCCCAGACTCCGCAGGCTTTTCAATCTACGGGGGGCTAAAACTAGCCAAAGATGAATACCTACTCAACATAGAAATCAAAGAAAAAAAAGGCATACTAAACAAGGTCAAAGATACAATAGAGGCCATGACAAGGATAAAATCTGAAGAAAAAATACAATCCGTGGAAAACTACATAATATACCGTTGCAAGATAAGCCTCGACTCATTCTCCCAACTAAAACCCCTAATAACAGAAATAGACAAAATAGAAGACGTCACAGTACTAAACGGGAGTCACTCATTCGAAATGATAAAAGATGTTGGCTCGGTCCTTGAAATAGCCGACCGCTATGATACATGGTCAAAAAAGGGCACACACGCCATAGGCCATACCAGATTTTCAACAGAGAGCATAGTAGACAGATACCATGCACACCCATTCCAAAGCTACATAATCCCAGACATCACAGTAGTCCACAACGGACAGATAACAAACTATTGGAAAATAAGAGACCCACTCGAAAGAAAAGGCCACATATTCGAAACAACAAATGACACCGAATGCATAGTACACTACATAGCTGACAAACTCGCAGATGGTTACAAACTAGAAGAAGCACTAGAACAATCAGTAAAAGACATGGACGGCCCATTCTCATACATAGTCGGAACACCAAATGGCATAGGAATAGCAAAAGACCAACTCGGCCTGCGACCTGGAGTAATGGCAGAAGACAATGAAATCTTCGCCATAGCATCCGAAGAAATGGCTCTAGGAGAAGTAGTAGATACAAGACACATCGAACAGATAGCACCCGGCGAAGTAAGAGTCTACGAAATATAAGGAGGCCATGAAACAATGAAAGAAGCTAAAATCAACGCCAAAGGGAAAACACCAAGGGAAGTTAACAGCAAACTCAAGAAAATGGCAGAAGAGTATGATAGAATAATCATAAAAAACCCGAATGCGATGCACTATCTTGCAGCAGGCCTAACAGGGGACGTTGAAGTGGTCATAGACGGATCAGCAGGATACTTCGCCGGTACAATGATACACGGTCCCAGGATAGAAATAAGAGGGAATGCTGGGTGGTTCCCAGCAGATAACATGACACGTGGTAAAATTAAAATTCATGGATCGGCAGGTGATGGGGTAGGACAAGGCATATATGGCGGCACGGTCATCGTAAAAGAAGATGCCGGCTCGCGGACGGGAGAAATAATGAAAAACGGGACTATAATCATCGGTGGAAACTCAGGTTTCATGACAGGACTCTACATGATGGGAGGACAAATAATAGTCCTAGGAGACCTTGGGAAAGATGCTGGTGAATCAATTATACGTGGAAAAATCTATGTTAAAGGAGAAGTGGAAAGCCTAGGCAAAAACGCGAAGATAAAAGGAATAACAGACCAAGAAAAAGAAGAATTAGAAAAAATATTAGGAGAGAATGGCTTCAAATTAGAAAAAAGCGAATACAAGAAGTTCAAGAAGATAATACCGAGGAGCAGAAGGCCATTTTATGGTAAAGAAGTGGAGGAAGGATAAATGGACCCAAAAATTGGCATGGTTGGCACTCCATGTCAAATAACAGCAGCAACACTCATGAAAGACTATGAATCCTTCATAAAAGAATTCCCAGTCACATTAAAGGTAGGATTATTCTGCATGGAAAACTTCTCCTACAAATACCTTAAAACGCTCTTAAAAGGGAAGGGAATAAGTCTAAGAGAAATAATACAATGTAGAATAGAAGGAGGATCCGCGAAATTCCACCTAAACAATGGAGAAGTAATATCCATGCCCCTAAAGGAATTAAAGGAGGCCATGCGCAAAAACTGTCAAATCTGCATGGATTATACAGCAGAACAAGCTGACATATCAGTAGGTTCAGTAGGCTCGCCAAAGGGCTGGTCAACTATAATCATAAGAACAAAAAAAGGACTGGAACTCCTCAAAGAAGCCGAAAAAAATAAATACATCAAAATCAAGCCAATAGACGATTCAGGGTTCAGATTAATCCAAAAGTTAGCCAGAAGGAAAAAAGAAACGAACCTAAAAGAGATAAAAAGGAGAGAAAAAATTGCAAGGCCAGTAATGTACTGGAGAGTGATGCCAGAGCCAGAATACCTTGAAGAGGTGACTGATTACCAATTCAGAGACCTCAAAGGAGATGTTATAGACATAGGGGCTTGTGTATTATGTGGAGCATGCCTACTCTCATGTCCAGAAAAGATCATAAAAATAGAAGATAGAAAGCCAGAAATAAGAGGAGAATGTCCACCCACCTGTAATGCATGCTACCTAGCCTGCCCAAGAACCTATGTACCTGACAATATCATAAACCATGAAACTGCGAATGAACCATTGGGAGATTATATCAAAATAGTATCAGCTAAAGCCCCAATGTTCAAAGGCCAAGATGGTGGTGTTGTAACCGCATTATTATCATATGCATTATCAGAGGGAATAATTGATGAAGTCCTAGTAGTTGACAAGGACACTGAAAACCCATGGAAACCCATCCCCAAACTTACAAAACAAGTTGAAGATGTTGTGAAGGCAGCTGGCACTAAATATTCAGCCTGCCCAATATTCAAAGCAATGGGAGGATCCTAATTGCCCTTCAAAGTTGAAAGGAAAGCTGAAATATGTAAAAGAAACTTCAACAGGCCAGGTTGTTGCTGGTACCTTTGCGACAACCGAGACGAAGAACAATGCAAAGGCTGCTTCTCATGTTATAACAATTGTCCACACAAGGTCTATGAGGTAATAAACGGAGAACCACAACCCATAAGACATGAAAATTGTGTAGGATGCCGTATATGTGAAGAGATGTGTCCTAATAATGCTATAGAAGTAAATGCTGTTGCGGAGGATAGGAGAAATGTATGGTCACTAACAGATCTCACCGAAATACAGCGAAAATCAGAGGAGGGCACTTACAAGGTTAGAGGATGCGGCGCACTACGCAGAATACCAACATTTGATGACTTGGTCTTAGTACCGGCACAAGTTTCAAGACCACCCATAGACAAATACAGGGAACCATGTAACACGAAGGTTATATTAGGAGACAGATACGCGGAAAAACCCCTAGAACTCGACACCCCAATAATGATAGCCGCAATGTCATTCGGGGCCATCAGCAAAGAAGCCAAAATAGCATTGGCCATGGGGGCCACGCTCGCCGGGACAGCCACCAACACAGGCGAAGGCGGCATGCTACCAGAAGAGAGAAAATACGCCTCAAAACTCATCGCACAATATGCATCTGGTAGATTCGGAGTATCAGCAGCATACCTAAACAATTCAGATGCCATTGAAATCAAGATAGGCCAAGGTGCAAAGGCTGGTATGGGCGGACACCTACTAGGAGAGAAGGTCACAGGGGAAGTGTCAAGGATAAGGATGATACCCGAGGGTACAGATGCTCTAAGCCCCGCAAGACACATGGATATAGTCGGCCCGGAAGACCTTAGCATGAAAATATCACAACTTAGGGAAATAACAGATTGGAGAGTGCCTATAATGGTCAAGTTTACTTCTGGACGAGTAAGAGATGATGTTAAAATAGCTGCGAAGGCAGGGGCTGACATTGTTGTCGTTGATGGCATGCAAGGGGGTACAGGCGCCGGACCAGATGTGGTAACAGAACATGCAGGCATACCCACCATAGCAGCAATAGTAGAAGCTGATGAAGCTCTTAAGGAGGTTAACCTCCGCGAAGAGGTCAGTCTCGTGGCGGCTGGTGGAATAAGGAATGGTGCAGATGTTGCAAAGGCCATAGCCCTAGGTGCAGATGCAGTATATATTGGGACAGCAGCTCTCGTGGCTATTGGATGTAGGGTCTGTCAAATGTGTTATGCTGGAACTTGTCGTAAAGGTATTGCAACCCAAGACCCACTATTTAGGAAAAGATTGGATTACGTTGAAGGCGGAAAACGGGTTGCAAGATACATCGAGGCCATGACAGAAGAACTTTCCATGTTAACGCAGCAAGCAGGGAACACTGATGTAAGCAAACTTGAAAAGGATGACTTGAGGGCGCTTAACCTTGAAGCTTCTGCCCTCACTGGTGTTAAAATGGCAGGGATGGAAGCACCACTCTATTCCTTATAAATTTTTTATCATTTTCCTTTTTGCATACTATATATTTAAATGGATGATAATCATATTTCCAAAAGGAAGTTATCAAACATAAATAATTGTTCTAATTGCGGAGTGTGAAGTCCTATGGAAAAATCCCTGAAACTTTATGTTTTATTAGCCGCCACCCTTTCATCTTTCTTAACTCCATTTATGGGCTCTTCTATTAATTTGGCCTTGCCAGTTATTGGCAGGGAATTCCAGATAGATGCTATATTACAAACTTGGATCCCTACAGCCTATCTTCTAGCCGCTGCAATGTTCGCAGTACCTTTCGGAAGACTATCTGAAATTAAGGGGATGAAAAAAATATTTGTCTATGGAAATATCATATTCTTTATATCATCTCTACTTTCTGCGTTATCTCCAAATGCCATATACCTCATAATATTCAGGCTGTTACAAGGTATAGGCTCTGCAATGATGTTTGTAACAGGCCTCGCCATCCTCACAAGGGTTTATCCTCCAATGGAAAGGGGTAAAGTTATCGGTATCAACACCGCCGCAGTATACGTTGGCCTATCCCTTGGGCCGGTGCTTGGAGGTGCCTTAACACACTATATTGGGTGGAGGAGCATATTCTTTGTAACATTACCTATAACACTCCTTGTGATTTTTATAATATCGAGGGTCAGGGAAGATTGGGCTGATGCGAAGGGTGAAAGGTTCGACCTTGGAGGTTCGATATCCTATAGCACATTCCTCTTCCTGTTAATATATGGATTTTCCATGTTACCAGATAAGACAGCTTACATGTTACTCATAGGGAGTATCCTAATAGCATCATTATTTGTCTGGATAGAATTGAACAATTCAAGCCCCGTTTTTAACCTGAGACTATTCAAGAACTTCACCTTCACCTTTTCAAACCTGGCGGCACTCATCAATTATAGTGCAACCTTCGGCGTTTCACTACTACTAAGCTACTATCTTCAATATATCAAAGGCTTAACACCCAATATAACAGGTTTCATCCTGGTAACTCAACCAGTTCTAATGGCACTAGTAGCACCCTTAGCTGGGAGAGCATCCGACAAATTCGACCCACAGAAACTCGCAGGCTTGGGAATGGCTGTAATATCCGCTGCACTTTTTACTTTAACCTTCATTAACGCTTCCACGCCCGTGAGTATGATATTCATTTCACTTATAATTCTCGGCGTCGGATTTGGATTATTCTCTTCCCCTAACACTAATGCCATTATGAGTTCAGTAGAGAGAAAATATTTTGGTATAGCCTCTGCCACAGTCAGCACTATGAGACTTATCGGCCAAAGCTTCAGTATAGGTATCGTAACGCTCATATTTGCCGTCATCCTTGGAAGAGTTAGAATAATACCCGCAAACTACCATTTACTCTTGAAGAGTACCCATGTCTCTTTTTCAATATTCGCGATATTATGTTTCATAGGTATATTCGCTGCCATAGCCCGACGCAAAGAATAATGTTGTTATTGTGGGGGCACCCCAAATATGATGGCGAAATGATGGTGAATGTCATATCATTGACATCAATAGAAAAATGTGAATGACCATTGGGGTTTTATACCTCCAATGATGAGAACATGAAGTTCGAAATGGGGGGGTGGACTTTGTTTCATTGCGGATTATAGAATTAGGCTATTTACTGGATGAACATCCAAGAAAATGAGGGGATCAAAAAATAAAAATGTTGTGGGACTTTAGAGTGGTACGATGTCCCTTCCATAGACTTCGTTTATAACTTCACCCAGTCCCACATAGATCGCGCTTGCACCTGTGAATATACCCTCATATCCTGCTATCATTGTTATGAGCTTAGATCCTGTTAGTTCGCCGATGGTAAGTAGGAAGAATAGTATCGCTAGGCTTATGAA
>LGEU01000045.1 GCA_001507955.1 Methanobacteriaceae archaeon 41_258
ATCTTTCAGAGGATGAAATAAAAGAAGTAGCACGTAAGCATGGCCGCCTCGTAGAGGTCATAATAAAACCAGAGATGACAATAGTAGAAAACCATGGCATTGAAGATATAGAAAAAGAAGCAGAGATCATAATAGGGAATGGTTGCACCATCGAGGACATAGAATATTATCTGCCAGGCTTCAAGGAACCATTAAAACGAGAAATACACGTTGATAACATAGATGATATAAAAAGATTCATCGAGGCTTTAGAGAAGAATCCTTCAAGATATGATGCCCTTGACAGACTCTACACGCTCTCGGGTGGGGGTGTGCACAGTCATCGTGTCTCAGGGCCTGACACGAAAAGCCTTGAAAGAGTAGAGGATGAGCTCAAAAAGTGCGGGTTCCTCTTAGGTGTTAACTTCACCCAAAAAGAGATAAAGGATCTGATCCAAAGATCTGGTAGGGTTGTTCAGGTCCTTGTAAAACATGATGTTAGGGTTCTTGATGATAAAAGGACAATAGTAGAAAATGGTGGTAGGATACTTGACTCATCCCATTATCTGCCAGGTGTAAGACAAATTGTAACAAGAAAGCTTAACATTAAAAATTTTGAGGATCTTAGACGATGTGAAGAAGAGCTTGAAAATCCAGATGCTAGAAGATCCCTCACAGCACTTTATAAAATATCCCGTAACATACACTCACATACTGTGGCAGCCCCAGATGTGGAGAACATCAAGAAAATAGAAACTGAATTAAAAAGGAAGGGTTTGCTCTTAGGTGTGAATCTTTCAGAGGATGAAATATGGGATATTATAGAAAAAGAAATGGTTGAAAAATTTTGTATAGACTAGAATAGTTCATGGAGTTTTATCTGGTAAGCTCCAAGTTTTCCACCATAGTTACCTGCGCTGATCTTCTTGACACCTGGCACTTTACATGCTGCCTCTATACCCCTCCTAGTAGCCTCTTTCACGGCTTCTTCGTTGACACCGTCAATGACTATCTCATAGACTCCGTTTACATCCACTGGTATTTGACTGTCCTCGACTTCATCTTTCAGCGTGACGCACATTTTCTCGTTTGTGGACGCGTCAAGGAACTTATACTTGTTAGCACCGACCTTAGACCCTGAGGCAACTACCCCCCCAGGGAATGGTGTTATAACACCCTCAACAGCTCCTATCGCATCAACTGCTGCCTGGGCTGCTAAAAGCGCCGATCCTTGGCTATCACCTAATATGAAAAAATTTCCACCAGCAACACCGTCTTTTATCCCAAGGTCGCTTTCGATTAGGAAATCACCGGACATTATAGGGATTGAATGGACCTTCCTACCTGCTATTTCAAGATCCTTCTCATAACCATCTCCAAAAAATTTTAATTTGAATCCAACATTCAACTTTTCATCAGGGTCCTCAAGTGCATCGAATACTGCGGTGGTTGGCGCGGTGAGTATACCCATCCCTATTCTCTCGAGCAGCTCATGGTCTAAGCCCTTCTTTGTGGGATTGCATATCATTATAGTGTATCCTGGTCTCCCATCAGGTGACTCCCTGGCCGGTACATATGAGTCTACACCCGCCTCGGCTGAACATCCTATAACAGATGTTCCATAGCCTGTTGCTTCTACAGCAGCTATCTTCGCAAGTTTCTTGGTTGCTGCTGTGACAAGGACCCTTGAAACTTTAATATCAAAGGCTTCTGCGAATGTGTCCTCTATTTCAACTCCATTTATTTCCATAATATATCACCAATTCCATTGTTATAGACAGATAATAGTATTTTCCCTTTTATAATTTTTCTGATAACTTTTTCACAACTGGTGCCCCGAAGTAGGGTAAGCATGCGACGCCAAGGATGGATGTCATCCAAAATGAAATTAAACGCTCAACTACAGTTACAGCCGCGCTTATGGATGGTGAAATACCAGCCGTAGAATATAATATTATCATTGCACCCTCGATGGCCCCTAAACCGCCTGGAAGTAATGGTATCATCCCAATTAGCGTTGCAACGATGAAGACTTCTGCTATTACTATGATTGTAATATTAGCACCGAATGCATAGAATATGAAATAAACCCTTAAAATTTCCAAGAGCCAGAGTAAAAATGATAATGGTATACCATAGATGAACACTCGCTTCTCTTTTAACATGACACGCATGGAATCTTGGAATTCCATGATAGCATTTTTTATCCTCAAACTCCACTTTTCATAACCCCTTTTATAAAAAAACTTTAAAGTATTGAGTATCCAATTTGCGAACTTTTCACCAGCTCCATCATCAACTGAAACATATAACGCCAATATAAATATTACGATTATGAGGATTACGGCCACTATAAGTGATATCACCCATATGAAGGGAAGGTCAAAGTATAATATCATTGATACTATTGTAATGATCGCCAAAAGTATGAATGGGAAAGTGTCAAGTCCCCTATCAGCTATTACTGTGGCAAGTGCGGATTCCATGGACGTGCGGGAATATTTTCCCAGGATATAAGCTCTTACTGGTTCTCCACCACCCCTTGCACTAGGCGTTAAATTATTTATAGCCATGCCAACAAGTAACATTGGAAGAAGGTGCCTCTTCCCCACCTTAATACCAACTGCCCTCGTGGTTATGGACCATCTAAGGGTGAAAAGGCCAAATGTTACAAATTGTATAATCACAGCTAATAGGAGATAAAATGGGTCTGCCTCTTCAAGATCCCTGGCGATATCTGCAGGTCCTATAAGGTATATCATTAGGGCTATGATAACAAATCCTGCCAAGAGTAATAGCAGACCCTTATGTTTCATTGTATCATAACTCGACTAATTCATGGCTCAGATCATCCAAATCTAAGAGTATGAACGTTTTTTTCCCGGAGACGTAACCGCATAATTCTCCAGGATCTATTACTAGTGATCCTTTCTCCTCTACGCTATTTTGGTGGCTGTGACCCTTCACCACCACATCATATTTCCCACATCCTGCAAGACAGTCCACTAATTCTTCCTGGTGGCCGTGGATCATCGCTATACTCACACCATCAACTTCCAAGACCTTAAAATCCTTTAAGTCGCATATATTTGAATATGCAGCTCTTAGACCATCCTTTTCACCGTCATTGTTCCCGAATATGGCTTCGAATGGCATTTTAAGTTCATTGAAGTCCTTAGCTGTGAAGGGTGATATGAGGTCCCCTGCATGTAACACCATATCAACTCTTTCATGGTTTAGAAGATCTACGGCTTCTCTTATAACTGGGAGGTTATCATGTGAATCAGCCATTATACCGATCATATCATATCACCATAATAAATGTTAGTAACCATAACTTTATATACTATGAAACAGAATCTTTTATAAAGTAGGGTTTTTGAGCAATTATCCTAATTTTTTTAAGGATTGGGATTTTTGCAAATAAACCCCACTATATTATAGGATGTGATGAATTGTTCGGAGATTATAGGAAAGAGAGTTACTCTGCACCTGTCAATGTTGGTGAAGAGTACAAAGTTAAAATAGAGGACCTAGGCCGGGATGGAGATGGAATCGCCCGCGTCGAAGGTTTCGTTATATTCGTCCCTGGTGCAAAGGTCGGTGACGAAGTTAAAATAAGGATCAGCGCAACCAGGAGAAAATTTGCATTCGCAGAACTAGTAGAAGAATAATTTAATCTTACCCTCTCCCCTTAAATTTTATTTTTTTGAAGATTTATTATAGTTAAGAGTATAACCTCCATATTGACATCTCAATAGGTATGAACCACCCAAATTCTTTTTGATGTCGCCTCTGCAGAGAGTAATGTGGGCCTCAGTAGGTCAATATCCGCCCCAAGATAGATATTATAATATGTGCATCGGCAGACTAGAGATCATGCCCATACTCGTCCCTAATCCAAAGCCTTTAAAAGATAAAAGTTTATTAATAATGAACTTAGACCTTTGAAATGAAAATTTAATTTTGCAGGTGTGGATATGTATGTTGTTATAATGGGTGGCGGAAGAGTAGGACTAACCCTCGCAAGTCTCCTAATATCAGATGGACATGATGTAACGCTCATAGAAAGTGATGAATCGTTATGTGCCGATGCTGCTGTTGAACTCGACGCCCTAGTAATCTGCGGCAATGGTACAGATACAAAAACACTCGAAGAGGCCAACATAAAGGATGCTGATGTTTTTGTCGCGGCCACGGGAAATGATGAAGCCAACCTTCTAAGTTGCATACTCGCACGGGAATACCATGTCCCCAAGATCATTGCAAGGGTTAGTAACCCAGATCATGAGGACGCATTCCACAAGGTGGGCATCCAACATGTTATAAGCCCTGAGAGGACCGCAGCAGGATACCTTGAAAAACTCATAACAAGGCCCAAGGTGGCTGATCTTATAGTTCTCGGCCATGGGGATGCTGAGATCCTTGACATGACCGTGAAAAATCATGAAGTGGTAGGTAAAAAGATAGGGGATATTTCACCCACAGAGGAGTATATAATAATCGCAATTCATACTAACAGTGAAATAAAAATACCCCAACCAGATATGATACTAGAAGAGAATACTAAGATATCTGTCCTTGTGAAGATGGAAGCGGTCCAGAAGGTTACTAATCTATTCGCAGGCTAAAATAGTAGGTCATATGCTAATTCTAGGTGTCTGTTCCCATCTTCCACCCAGGGTCCGTGTCCTGGGAGAAGATATCTAACATCTAATCCTATGAGTTTTTTGAAAGATTTTCTCATCTCCTGGATGTTCCCGCCAATATCAACCCTTCCGAAGCCGCCATATGCGAAAATGGTGTCACCCGAGAGTAGGGTTTCCCCATTATAGAGGCATATGCTGCCCATGGTATGACCTGGTGTATGTATAACCTCAAAATCCCCTATATTATCCCCTTCCTCAAGTTTTAAATCCACTTTCATTGGTTTTATTGTGGCCCCGAATAGGTATGCTGCTGTGGCTATATTATCACCCTTTTCGAGTGGGGGCGCATCCATTCTATGTATAGCTATATTCGCGTTTGGGAATAGTCTGTTACCTCCCGTATGGTCGAAATGGCAATGCGTATTTATAACGAGTCTTATATCAGCTGGGCTAATATCAACCTTTTTTAAAGCTGATAATAGATGATCATTGATTCCTGTTCCTGTGTCGATTATGATATCATCAATGATGTAACTGTTACAATCATGGACAGAACCCTCTATAAAAATAATATCATCATTTATCCTCTGGATCAAAGTTATCAACCCTAAAAAAGGAATAGGATTATGATGGGGTCACTGGGATTTGAACCCAGATCCTAGGATTTCTCTTGCCTCAGCACTCCAGTTGTTCATCATCTAAAGTGTCAGGAGCGCGCTTTCTTCAAAGACAACTGGAGTCCTAGATGATAGCCTGGTTACACCATGACCCCCACAATATAATAAAATTTTTGGAAGCCAAGGGTGAGATTTGAACTCACGTATAGTGGATCTGCAGTCCACCGCCTCACCAGACTAGGCTACCTTGGCTAAGATCCCCAAGTGGCTGCTTTCAACCTTAGGGACAATTCATACTATCACTTGTAATCTTATAAATATTTTTCGCCCATACCCCTGAAGGAGTTCTCGTAATCAAATAAAATCTTAGGGCATACTATTTGAATTTGACTTGTTTTTCCTTACCAATAACCTCGTAGATGTCTAATCCCTTCCTGAGTGCAAGTTTGAGGTCTATCTTGTAATTTTTTTGTGGTGTTATTTCGAGATCATCTAATGGCAAGAAAAACCATTTTTTATATTTGAATTTGACTCCAATGTATGGTTCGGCGCCGAATATTCTTGAGAATTTGTGCAAACCTTTGACTTTCTCAGAATCGATATAAATTTTGTCCTTGGATGTTGTTTTAACTTCAATCGCCAAGTATCTATTCCCATTACCTGCTATCACATCAGGTAATGGTTTTTTAGTCGCCCCCCCAGAGGCTGGTGCTCTTATAGCGGCGAAATTGTTATCCCATAATATCTTAACAAGGTCTATTTCCTCTTTATAGCCTTTTCTCACCATTTAAAACCCCAAAAAACCACAACAAGTATGGATGATATGATAAGAATGGGGCCGGGGCCGAGATTTGAACCCGAGTCGCGGGATCCACAGTCCCGAAGGATAACCAACTACCCCACCCCGGCTCTACTAACCTTTTTTTGACAGTGCGGGGGCAGGGATTCGAACCCTGGTAGGCCTACGCCAACAGGTCCTAAGCCTGTCCCCTTTGGCCAGCTCGGGCACCCCCGCAATCCCTAAAATAGGAAAAAGGATAGTGGATTTTTTGGATGCTCCGGCCGGGATTTGAACCCGAGTCTTCGGCTCGAAAGGCCGAAATGATTGGCCGGACTACACTACCGGAGCAACTGATGGGCCCAATGGGATTCGAACCCATGACCGCCCGGTTATGAGCCGGGCGCTCTACCTGGCTAAGCTATGGGCCCGTGACGCCGCCGACAGGACTCGAACCTGTGACCATTCGGTTAACAGCCGAACGCTCTACCTACTGAGCTACGGCGGCAAATTAGAATCTTTTAATCTATCGGGCCACTAAAAAATATCCTCACCTAACGAGAGTAGTATTCTGGCGTAGGATTAATTTTATAATCATAATATATAAAATTTTTGGTAAAAGCATGGAGGGGGCGGTAACCTTCACAGGGCAAGGTTAGAATGGTGTTCCCTATAAACCTAAGAATGTTTTTATATTAACGGCTATGATCAAGGTCATGATAATTAGTAAAGGGATCGATACTTTTTTCCTGGCGGCTGATAATAAGTATAGTATTGAGAATGCTGCTGCCAACCAAAGGGCTATTGGGGATATTATTATCCTTAAAATCCCATAAGATATCAATAATATGAGGGCTGCTATTATAGCCACGTCCCATTCAAAGGAAGTTTCAATTTTCTCCTCCACAAGACCGATAGGTTCTCGTGTTAAATGATGAGTGCTAGGCTTCTTTCTGATTTCTGGCAACCTGTTCCCACACTTTTTACAAAAACTAGCCTCATCTCTGTTTTTTTCACCACAATATGGACAATAGATCATAAGAACCATCCTCGGTAAGATTCCTCTACATAATTAATTATAATCTAATAAAATATATTTTTTTGAGGTGAAAGTCTAACATGAATGTTATCAAGTACCTAAAAGATCAAAGAATACTCAATTTGCTCGAAAAAGCCAACAAGATCACTCTAATGGAACATGGCAATACTATAACCCTTGAAAGGGCTATATTCCTTTCTTGGTGGTGTGAAAGGGGGGACTGTGCGTTCTGTTATATGAGCACACAAAAGCCCCTTATAAAAGATCCCAAGAAAGCAAGAAGAAATGTTAATGCGATACTCGCAGAAGCAGAAATATGCAAACGCATAGGATGGAACATCGAATTCCTTTCAGGAGGCTACAAATCATTCACCACCAATGAAATAAAATACATCGCCAAATCAATAAAAGATATAACAGGATCCCCAGTTTGGCTCAACATAGGCATAACAAAAGACCTAGAAGAATATGGAGACGAAGTTGAAGGCATAACAGGGGCTATAGAAACAGCCAACCCCAGATTACAAGAAAAGTTATGCCCAAGCAAACCCATCAACCAAATAGTGGAAATGCTAGAAGTAGCAGAAGAAATAGGATTTAAAAAGGCCATCACAATAATACTTGGCATTGGAGAGACCATCAGAGATTTAGAGCACCTTTTCAAGCTCATAGATGACCTAAAATTGGATCGAATAATATTCTATTCACTCAACCCACACAAAGGCACAATATTCGAGGAGGCACCACAACCACCATCATTATATTATGCTGGTGTAGTTGCAGCCACAAGAATAAAATTCCCCAAACTTAAAATCATCACAGGCACCTGGATCGACAACCTAGCCAACATAGGGCCATTAATACTCGCAGGGGCCAATGGACTTACCAAATTCCCATTATTTAAAATGTTCGGGACAAGATACGGTAAAAGGGTTGAAGAAGAAGTTAAATGGAGTGGAAGAAAACTTAAAGGCACATTCACAGACACGCAAAAGCTCCTTAAAGGAGAATCAAAAGAAAAACTAGAACCTTTTATAAAAAGATATATTGATATGTGCCTAAAAAATCATAAACAACCACACTAATTCAATGATCCCACACCGATAAAAGGGAGGGAACAACCATTAAGATGAAATGCGGTCTCGAAATTCACGTTCAACTCGAAACAGAATCTAAGCTCTTCTGTGATTGTCCGACAAACTACCAGGAAGTATCAGCGAATGAAAACATTTGCCCAATATGCTTAAATCAGCCAGGGGCTAAACCATATCCACCAAATGAAAAGGCTATTGAAGGGGCGCTTAAAATCGCCCTCATGCTAGACTGTAAAATAAACCCAGAGACAACATATTTTCTACGTAAACACTATGATTACCCAGACCTCCCATCAGGATATCAGCGCACTTCAGTCCCCATAGGCTACAATGGCGAATTAAACAATGTCAGGATAAGAGAAGTGCATCTCGAAGAAGACCCAGGACAATACAAACCAGACCTGGGAGTAGTGGACTTCAACCGTTCAGGAATACCACTCATCGAAATAGTAACAGAACCAGACATAAAATCCCCAGAAGAAGCCAGAAACTTCCTCAGGGAACTAATAAGAGTACTAGAGTACAGTAAATGTGCAAGGGGGGAAGGCACTATGAGAGCCGATGTTAACATATCACTCGAAGGGGGTAAACGAGTTGAAATAAAAAACATAAACTCCATCAAAGGAGCGTACAAGGCCCTTAAATTCGAAATGATAAGACAAAAGAACCTCCTAAAGAGGGGGGTGGAAGTTAAACAGGAAACAAGGGCATTCTTAGAATCTCAGATGATCACAGTCCCAATGAGGCTTAAAGAAGAAGCTGAAGATTACCGTTACATACCAGACCCAGACCTTCCACCCATGAAATTCCAACAAAAACTAGTAGAAAAAATAAAAGAAACAATCCCAGAACCCCCACATATAAAAGTTAAACGTTTCATGAAAGAATACAACCTAGAAGAAGAACACGCCAGAGTCCTCACATCAGAAATAGAACTAGCAGACGCATTCGAGGAAGTGGCCAAGGAAATAGACCCAGAATTCGCAGCCCTATGGATGAGAGATGAAGTAAAAAGGGTACTCTACTATAACAAAATGAGCTTCAAAGAAAGTAAAATAACCGCCAAGAACCTCATAGAACTACTCAAAATGATAAAAAACAAAGAAATCACAGTAAAGGCAGGTCAAAGGATAATAGAAAAAATGCCACACACAAGAAAAAACCCCCGCAAAATAGCAGAAGAACTCGGATTAATCGGGATCATAGACGAATCAGATATTATAAAAGCCGTTGAAAAGACCATAAAAGAGAACCCACAAGCCGTTAAAGACTACTATGAGGGAAAGGAAGCCGCGATCAACTTCCTCGTCGGACAAGTGATGCGATTAACCCGGGGAAAAGCTGACCCCACAAAGACCCTCAAACTCATAAAAGAAAGGATCTAGGAGCC
>LGEU01000046.1 GCA_001507955.1 Methanobacteriaceae archaeon 41_258
TTTTTAAAGGATGAAGGAGGACAAGGAGCAGCAGAATACATACTACTATTCGGCGGAGTAATCGTCATAGCAATAGTAGCACTACTAATTTACAGAAACTACTTCCAAAGTACTAGTTTAAATTCTGCTCAGGACATACAAAACGTAAGAAACAACGTTGGTAACCTTGGTGGTGGATAATACACCACCATAGGGGTATAATTGTAAGAGTTTGATTATCTTGTTAGAGGAAGAGGCCCAGGTCAGTGCTGAGATGATATTGATCATAGGCGCTCTATTAGTGATAGTGATAGTTGTAGGAGTGTACGTTAGGAGTATTGCTGAGACCATTGCAGGGAACATCACTGATGTAATAAATGCGGCCCGTGATTCCACTATCCAAAAACTATAATTTTTATTTTTTTATTTTCGAAGACTTTCATGGAGTCTTCTTCACCTGTTAGAAGTTTTACTATTAGGGAGTTTCTGTAATTTTTGTTCACGATTAGGGTTTTATTGTGAGTATAATTGAGAAATTGCCCTTTTTATTTACAAGTTTTTCAGTTCCATTTTCTATGATGGAATAAGGATTCCCTTGATAATTGGCTCCAGTATATATTATCTGATTTTCCGTTTCAGTGTTGATTATGAGGATGAGGGGGCGTGGATTGGAGGGGTGAGTATAATTTAAAACTTTTATTGCTTGTTCGTCTGAAAGACCATTTCTTTTCAATATGGAGTATGCTATGGTTTTATTTGATGCTAAAGTTTCTTCTAGGATGGTGGATGCTCTTTTTTTGTTGTGTGTGTAATTGTTGAGGAGTAGGTAGGCTTGGTCTCCGCTTGTTGCAAGCATTCTAAGAATATTTTTTGAAAGGGTGGGGTTGTCTGTTGTGAGTGCAAGGTTTATCCAATAGTCTCGTGCTGTCGTAGGTATCCTTGGATCTAGGTTAGGAGGGTACCAGTATTCCCTTATGGGTAGGGTTTCAATATAGGCTAGTCTGCCATCAAATACTACAGGCCTGTTGGCTTCGCTGGCGAAGAAATGGCCATAACCCCAATCTGTAATTATAACGGCATTCTCTGGCGTATTCTTGTCTATCCATTGGGCGGCTTCCATGAAATAATCATCATACATTGGTTTGGATCCAGAGACTAAATTGAAGAGTGAGAAAAATTGTAGGAATATGAGAGATAATAGGGTTAATTGCAGTATGCTGATTATCTTTTGTCTGTGCACGCCCTTAAGCATGTTTTTTAGTGTGTTTTCGAATTCTCGCCAGAACATCCCTGCTAAGACACATAACGGTGGTATAAGCAAAATAGCGAATCTAGCGCCTGCAAATATGGATAGAATAGACGAGATAGTCCATATTATGATGATGGACTTCGTTAGAGATTTAATGTTCTTTGAGTGTATGGTTGTGGCCAGTCCAGCAAATCCGAGAAGAAGGATTAAGGGAGAAATAATAATTATGAATATTTCCATTGTAGGTTTTTGGAGCTCTGCAACACTTTTGTATGAATCTGGCCAGGGATACCATATATCTTGTCCTGGGAGATATCCGAGTTGGGTGGGGGTTAGAATGACGCTATAGAAGCCGCGTATATTAAAGATTCCGATAAGAAGGATTGAAATTAGAAGGAATGGTAAAATCATGTCGAAGTTTCTTTCTTTGATTAAATTGTAAATTAGGGCAGCTACGATAATATAAAAATAGTATATCCATCCATTCCATGCGAAAGAGAAGAGGAAGAGGAAGAAACCGGAGCATCCGACAAGTATGATTTTATATTTTCTCGTTTTTGTATTTTCAGCCTCGAAAAGCAACCATACAATGAGTAATGGGAAGATTATATTTAACATGTCAGTGTCAAAAAATCCGAAATTGGTCTTGAAAACATATAGTGGGGCTGTCACAATCAGCATACCTGTTATAAAACCTCCGAATTCGCCGCTGATTCTGCGAGAAAACAAAAATCCTATAATACCAGCTAGTGGGCTGATAATAGTGGGAAGCCATAAGCACGCTTCTTTCAAACTCACAGAACCTATAAGATTTAAAATAAGATAAAAACCAACCGCGATATATGGAAGAAGTGGCGGATAATCTACGGGGACGCCAGGTGGATAATATGAGCGAAGATCCCATGGTTTTCCATCTATTATCTTGTCTCCTAGATGACCATGTTCTAACAGATTTCTTGTTAGACGATAGTTGTAGTATGAGTCGCTTTCCTGGAAATATTGAAGTCCATTATCATCATAATATATGCTTTTATTTGATGATAGATTGTAGTTTCCAAGTCTAAGGAAAAATCCCGAAAAAAATATTATAAGGAGTATAATATGGACCGCTTTTGGATTCATTCTTTCACAGCCCAGATTATAGTGGAGTTGTTCCTATAGATTGGTTTGAAGTGTTCTGTTTCCTCTTTGAGGATTACAAGTTTCACGAAGAGCGAATCCTGGAAGTTTTTATCTATTATGATGGCCCAATTTTTATCTAGGAGTGCTATTATGGAAAAATTGCTTTTTTTATCACCGGTTATTATCCTAGTGGAGTTCTTCGCTACTATTATAGTATTATAGGCTTTTTTGTTTTCCCATGACCCGCCATTATTCAAATCTAGTTTAACATTATTGGAATAGTATCTTACCTGATTAGTGTCATTTGATGAACCTATAGAATAGGTGTGGTCATAACCCTTTGATTTGTTGAAGTCCCAGGATCCATAATATGGGTACCATTGGCCAGTTAAGATCATTTTGTCTCTTGTCACTATAATGAACGGTTTTTTCTCTGATGGGTGTGTATATGTGAGTAATTCTCTTATGAACGGTGGATCCATATGGTATTTTTCTTCTAATATTCTTCCCGCCCTTTTTTTGTCAACACCAAGTATATCATCTAGTATAGCTACCGTTAGGCTTGCATTCCCTGTTTTGCCTTCAAGGAGTTCTATAGCCTTGTTACCACTTGTAGATAACATTATAAATATGCCAGCGGATAGGCTCTCATTACTGGTTGCGAATGCATGATATAACCAATAACTTCTAAGATTACCCTGCCTCGTATTATCGATAAGCACCGGCCTGTCAGAAATTGTTGAAATTGGGCTTCCATGTCCCCATCCACTAATGATAATAGTAGATTGTGGTGTTTCATTTTTTATCCAAGAACACGCAAGTACGAAATCATCATCAATACAAGGTTCTAATTGTGCCTTTGATGCTTGTAAAATAGAAATTATGGATAATAAAATTATAAAAATTAATATAAAAACACTTCTGGACCGTTTTAGTTGTTTAGATAGTGAATGTCCAAGGTATGAGTCCATAGTTTCTATGAGTAATCCTGTGAAAATTGCAATTGGTGGTATGGCCAATAACGCAAAACGCAGACTTAGAGAATATGCTATGCTATCTATTATAAGCCATGTTAACATTAAAATGAAAGGATACAAAGTAAGTTTTGGGAGATGGGTTTTCCTTATTTTATTTCTTAACATTATAGTTGTAAGGATTACAGCAGCAAAAAATCCAAGTCCTATATTTAATGGTCCGGCTGCTGATAAAAACTCATTAAAGGTTGGAACTTTTAATTCCTCAACTGATTCATATAAACTGGGCCAAGCCATGTGCTGAGATTTAAAAACGAAATTGAAAAAAATCTGAAATATTGAAATATAATGTAAACGTCCGAATAATAATATAAGGGCCATGGAGATTATGATAAACATCATCAGTTTCTTGAAGAAACTCATTATTCTCCTTCCCTTGACTTTGAGGAATAGTATATAGAATACGCCAGATAGGATTATTATGTAGAATATATATGGCCATCCATTCCATGCGAGTGAAAACATGGCAAGGGACAAAGAGGATAAAAAACTGTATATATAGTCCTCTGATTCTACGGCCTTGCAAAAGAAAAAGGCAACAAGAACCGGGAAAAAAATATTGAACATATCAGTATCATAGAATCCTGGTACGGTCCTGACAAAATAAAATGGCGCCAATACAAGTATTATTCCCGCAAGCAGCCCCGGTAAGTTACTGGCGTATCTCCTAACAAAGAAAAAAGTTGGAATCCCTGCTAACGGTCCTATAATCGCCGGTAACCAGAAACAGGCCTCCATAAGATCAATGGTTGTGAAAAGGTTCAGGAGTTTGTAGAATATGATGGAGAGCCATAGAATCAGTGGTGGATAATCTACAGGTCCCCCTGGAGGATAATAAGAGTGTAGATCCCATGGTGTCCCGTTTATTATCTTGTCCCCGGGGTGTCCATGGTCTAATATGTTAGCTGCGAGACGGTAGTTGTAGTAGGAGTCTGGTCCGTACATGTATGGCAGGCCTTTCTCGTCAGTGTAGTAAGCTTTCTCGGTATTATTCAAGCCTCTAAGTTCCACTGTTTCTAAACGTGTGATGAAGCCCATGAGGAATATTATTAGGATTATTGTGAGGATTTTTAGTTTTTCATCTACCAATATTTTTCACCTTAGCTTGTAAAGTTTTGGGTTTAAATAGGGTATCATGGCCATTAGTATGCATTGTTCTGTGTTTTCTGTCCGATCTAGTAGGCCGCGAGTGAGGACAGCTATTGCTCCGGTTTTTTCGCCGAGGTTTTTTATTCCCGTGATTTTGTCCATGATGTCTCCTACTTCTTTTCCTTCTTCTAGCACTTTTTTTATGACCTTTGGGGGGTATTCGAATCCTGCGCTTACTCCTAGTGTTGTTGTTTTGCCATTGTAGGTTGCGCACCATTGTAGGTCGATGTAGCCTGTTAGTGTGTGTGGTGCTTCGAGTAGTCCGGATTCTATTCCTATGCTTAGGTCGCAGTCTTTGTATGCTCTTTGGGCCCTGTTTATGGCGCCTTTTATTGTCTGTTCTAATCCTATTGGCTGGTCTGGGACTCCTGGGTCTACTTTAACGCCTTTGACTTCTACTTTTTTGTAGATTTTTTCTAGGACGTTTTTGGCTGCTTTTATTTTGACTGGGTTTTGGGAGCCTACTTTAACCCTCATTTCGGTCCCTTTTTTAGTATTTTGCCTTTTTTGTCTATTTCTCCTTTTCTGATCCTTGTGGATGATATGGGTTGGCCGTCTTCTGCCTTTACCATGCTTATTGTTATTATATCTAGTGGGGGTAGGCCTTTTTCTTCTCGGATTTTGTTTATTTTTTCTGCTCTGGGTCGGGTTTCTTCACTTACTATTATGGCGTCAAATTCTTTATCATGTATGGTTGGACCGTAGGGGTCTTCTAGTTTTTCTATGTAGAAGTTTTTGTATCCTTTTTTTTCCAGGTATTTTTTCAGGTTTTCTATTCGGGTTTGGCAGGGTTCTATTGGGTCTTTTTGGGCTGCGAATTTGTCTGATGTTACTCCTATGGCTACTGTTCCACCTACTTTGAATGCTTTTTCGAGGAGGGTTTGGTGGCCTTTGTGGAATTTGTCGAATGTCCCTCCTACTGCTACTAGTTTATATTTCAATGTCATTATCTCCCCAAGTTAATATAGGTTCTATGATATAAAATTAGATTGATGTTGCGCGAGTATAATATTGTTGTTAAGAATCCGCGGCTTGTGGATGTGAGAGTGGCTAGTGTTTATCCTAGTTTTTATAAGGTTGCTATGTCATCTCTTGGTTATCATATTATCTATGATTTTCTGAATTCCAGGGAGGATACGTGGTGTGAGAGGTTTATTTATCCTTATCGTGGCAGTTTTGAATCTTCAACCCCATTGGAGGATTTTGATATTATAAGTTTTTCTATACATTATGAGCAGGATTATTTTAATGTCCTTGAGATGCTTTATAGATCTGGTATACCTGTAAGGAAGGATGAGAGGAGTAATTTTGTCATTGCTGGGGGTCCGACCGTAACTGCTAATCCTCTCCCATTGGCGGATTTTGTCGATCTTTTCATTATAGGCGAGGCCGAGGCCGTGTTGGATGATGTGATAGACACTTTTATCGGCTTGGATGATCCCAAGGCGGATATTGATGAGTTTAAGGATATAGATGGTGTTTATGTGCCCGATAATCCTGCGGAGCGGGTGGTAGTCGAGGATATGGATAGTGCTTGTCATCCTGTCCGTCAGATAGTCTCTGAGTCTGATGATCCTAATTTTGTACCGGTACTTGGCCGTTCATTCCTTTTAGGTGTTTCGAGGGGTTGTGTGCGTGGTTGCAGGTTTTGCATGTCAGGTTACCTTTATCGTCCGAAAAGGGAAACATCACTTAAAAGATTATTTGAGGTCTCAGAGCAGGGACTGAGGGCTACTGGCCTCAATAGGATATCATTGATAGGTGCCGCGGCATCTGATTATTCAAGGATTGATGAACTATGTGAAGGACTGGTTGATATGGGCTTTGAGGTTAGTATGCCATCACTTCGCATAGAATCTGTGACAGAAAACCTCCTAGATGTTCTAGTTGAGAGTGGTCTTAGGAGCATAACCTTGGCCCCTGAGTCCACATGGAAGCTTAGAAGGCGGTTGAACAAACCGATAAGGGATGATGAAATATTTAGGGTTACGAGGATGGCTACCGAGAAGGGATTTAATGTTAAAATGTACTTTTTGATTGGGGTGCCGGGGGAGACGATACAGGATCTTGAAGAACTTGCAAAGCTTATAAGGGGATTATCTAGGCTTGGATATGTTAAATTTAGTATAAATCCGCTTATACCTAAGCCACATACTCCGCTACAATGGGAAGCTTTCAATTTTAATGAGATAAAAGCTAGGATGAAATTTCTAAGATCAAGGTTAGGTGGTTTGCCTGTTAAAATGGAAAATCCGAAATTGGCACTTATACAACATGTATTATCAACTGGGGGCCCCGAAATTTCAAAGTTGATAGAGAAGGCTTGGCGGGGAGAAGCAACCTTGAGGGATTGGAAGTTGAAAGCTGGGGGTTATAGGATTGGAGAAGAATTGCCATGGAATAAAATAGATGTTGGTCTAAGGGATGATTTTATAATGGAAGAATATTTGAAAATGAAAGAGGATAAGATAACACCCTATTGTGAATTAGGTTATTGTTACAAGTGCCTTAAAAAACCATGCAGAAGCTGATAAAGATGTATGCGAAAAGATTAAGGGGTATAGAGTTGTCCAGGATACGTAAAATGTTCGATATCCAGGGAAAGGATATAATAAATCTTGGTATTGGAGAACCAGACTTCAACATACCAGAAAATGCTAAGGATGCTATAGTAGATGCTCTAGAAGAGGGATTCACACATTACACGCCAAATAATGGTATAGAAGAGCTTAGAGAAGCTATAGCTAAAAAATTAAAGGTTGAAAATAAGATAAAAAGGAGCCCTGATGAGATCATAGTAACCGTAGGGGCAAGTGAAGCCCTCTACATGTGCACCCAAGCCTTAATAGACAAGGGAGAAGAAGTGCTAATACCAGACCCAGGTTTCCTATCATATAATGCATGTGTAAAACTCGCAGAAGGCAAACCCATACCCATACCACTAGAAAAGAAAGATTTCAGGACGAAACCAGAGACCATAGAATCCCTAATAACCAAGAAAACAAAGGCTATAATACTGAATTCGCCATCAAATCCTACAGGGGCTGTCATGGAAAAAGATGACATCAAAGCCATTGCAGAATTGGCAGAGGAAAAAAATCTTATAATAATCTCTGATGAAGTCTATGAGAAAATAATCTATGAGAAGAAACACTACAGTCCTGGCCAATTCACAGAAAATGCCATAATCATAAATGGTTTCTCAAAAACTTATGCAATGACCGGCCTACGCATAGGCTATGTCACCGGCCAACATGAAATCATAGAAGAACTTTTAAAAGTCCACCAGTATAATACTGCATGTGCACCATCAATATCTCAGGCAGCGGCCCTAGCAGCACTCAAAGGATCCCAGAAGGTGGTTGATAGTATGGTGGCTGAGTTCAAGAGGCGAAGAGACCTAATGTTTAACAGATTGAAGAAGATGGGGATGGAATGTAACAAGCCGGCCGGAGCATTTTACATGTTCCCATATGTCAAAGATGAAAAAAGTTTCACAGAGAATGCGCTCAAAGAGGGTGTTGTTGTCGTTCCTGGGAGTGCTTTCGGTTCCAATGGCAAAGATCATGTAAGGTTTTCATATGCAACCTCCTATGATAAGATAAAAGAAGCCATGGACCGGATCGAAAAAATATGGTGAATACCCTTGAATAATGAGAGGGCAGAATTGGGTAAAAAGGCAGCATATACAGGTATAATAGGTAATATTCTCCTTACCCTGTCGAATTTCACAGTTGGGGTGATGGCTGGGAGTGTTGCCCTAGTTGCTGAAGCTGCCCACACACTCTCAGATATACTAACTTCCATTATAACCTTTATAGGGTTTAAGGTTGGTATGAAACCAGCAGACCTAGAGCATCCCTATGGTCATGGTAGGGCCGAGGCCCTGGCAGGGCTCATTGTAGTATTATTCCTTGGCATAGTAGCCTATGAGATACTATCAGAGGCCTATAGTAGATTTTTTATTGTGTCGGCTCCACCAGATTATACCGCCGCGATCATGGCCATTGTGGGTATAATTGCAAACTCTTTCATGACCATTTATATGATGAGAATCGGTGAAAAGATTAATAGTCCCGCTATCATAGCCGATGCCCAGCACCAGAAGATCGATATTTTCTCATGTACACTTATACTGGTAGGTGTTATAGGATCCAATCTTGGATTAAGATTCCTAGACCCACTTGTTGCCATGCTAATAGCATTTATAGTCCTAAAAACGGCATTTGATGTTGGACGTGAAAACATAAACAACATAATGGGTAAGGTTCCTTCGAGGAATATTATGGCCGAAATTAGACGATCCGCAATGTCCATAGAGGGTGTTATGGGCATACACAATGTCCGTATAAATTATTTTGGACCTTATGCTGCTGTAGATCTTCACATAGAAGTTGATGGTGATATGAACCTTAGAGAAGCCCACTGCATAGCCCACAAAGTTGAAAAAAAGGTAATTGAAGACATAGACCTTATAAGGATAGTGAATGTCCATGCATGCCCATTCAACGAAAAAAACCACTAAATAGGGAGATCATCCTTTCTTTGTCAACTTGTAAGCTGCCAGAAGCCCCAGTAATAATATGGGTAATATTATATCAAAGTATAATGGAGCTCCAACATTTCCTGGAGCATAATTCCCCCTAAACATATCTTGGATGTGTATATAGGCCGCACCCAAATAAAAGACTGCGAAGCCTATTATAGTGGCAGTCCAAAAATCATCTCTAAACTTCAAGCATAAAAGTCCAAGAATCCCATAGGATAGGTTAGCCACCGCGACTTCTAATTGGAATGGATTACCAGCCGGCCAACCTATATATGCTGCTATCCTAGCCCCCATGAAGGCATGGCCAATGAAAGCCCAGATGGAGGATAATCCAACCATCACCACAAGTAATGCTAAAAGTAGAGATTCGATAATCATGTTCTTTGTCTTAGGCTTCCTATA
>LGEU01000047.1 GCA_001507955.1 Methanobacteriaceae archaeon 41_258
GGTTAGAGCAATATTCTCTTATCACCCCTATGAGCCGTGCGCTCTAACCAGCTGAGCCACCCCGGCTTTGCCAAAGAAAAACATTCTTCTCCCCCCAGTAATCATTGAGAATTCAAAGTGAAGCACCTACAAACCATCATCTGTCAGCGTATCATCCATTAAATTCCTTGAAAGTGACTTCTTCACCATTAGCGGCCTTTTGAAGGCTGTGCGTGCCTTTGAGCTTCTCTATCGGCTTTTCTGACTATTTGAGGGGGTGACAACTCATATTATCATCTGTCATGTTATAAATATTTTTCGGCATATCATAAAGTAAGTGATTAAGGGGGACTATTTTTATCTTCCCAGTTGTTTGCATAGCCCCCCCACTATGGGGAATATTTTTTTATGGGGAGGGTGCCCCCATAGTCCGCGAGGACAGCAGGGGGGTATGAACCAGCCATGGATAAGGATGGCAAACTCCTCCATCAGTGCAGGGGTACTTCATCAACATGTAGTCTCTCATAAATACTATATGAGGGCAGCTCCTTACCCCCTTTAGAATTGTCTTCATAGCCTCTCATAACTACTATACTATACTGAGGGTTTGGATGTGGTAAAGTAATGTTATGAAAGCTATGTTTAAAATTATGAATAGGATATCGGCTCTTTTTAGTGGAGATTTTTCATGGTACATTTGACTTTCTTGGGAGTATCCACGACTCAGCATGCTCAAGTAGGTCTTTTCGCCCTGCTCATATGCACGTAGGAATATCATTGCGATCGTCTCCCCGATCTTCCTGAGTCTCCATGAGTATTGAGTGTTCTTGTTCCATATGTCAAAGCATCTGGTTTTCTGGGCATTTTTTATCCTCTCCAGTTCATCATAGAAAAAGAACAGATACCTTACGGTTAAGTTTAAGAGCATGATAAAAGTGTGAGGTATCCCAATTCCTCTCATTGAATTTGTAAGTTCTTGCATTGGCGTTGTTGAAGAGAGTAATATTATGGCTGTTATGCTCACAGTTATCTTCGCAAATAATAAGATACCGAATAGGAGTCCTTGCATTGTCACATGAACCCCAAAGGGTCCGCTCCAGATGATATCACCAGCCCTTATAAATAATTGGAATAGGGCGATGAAACCGCCGAATGGCAAGATCAGAAACAGCCTTTTTAATGTATAAGAGAATGGTATCCTAGAAATTGATAATAAAATTAGGAGATAGGCTTCCATTATAGAAAGGATTAAAAGATTAGATGTGCTCACTGCATAGACTATTATGATTAGACTTATTATTATTTTTATGCGCCCATCCAGATGATGGATGGGACTTTCCTTCAAGGTTTCCCTTTCTATGCTTAGAAGATCTTCCATAAAAAGAACCTCAAAAAAATTAAAATGGGGAGTGGTTATTTCCCGGCTTTAAGCGCTGCACTTATACCATAGGCTATGATTAGGACAACTATTGTACCGACGACTAATGCAAGTACTTCCCCTTCCTTGCCGAATCCTGGGATGGTATAATCGGGTAGAGGTGATTCTATAGCTGGTTCGGTCTCGGGGTTTGGCATGACCTTCTCAGCAGTACTTTCTAACCCATCAGGGTTTGAAGATGCTAGGAATGGTGCTAATACTGCTATGATGAGGGCTATGATAACCCCACCAATGAGTAGTTTCTTGTCTCGACTCTTCATTTAGATAACACCTCGGCCTTTTCTTTACCCCAATCCTTAAATGAGAACAGGTCTGGGCGGGCGCTTTGGACTGCTAGTACTATTACTACGGTTAAAACTCCTTCTATGATCCCTATGACTGCATGGTATAATCCCATCATTGCAAGCCCCTTATCCAATGGGAATGTCCCGGCTATCCACATTTCTATTGCACATGCTATCGCGGCTAGGAATATTGAAGCCCATGCTGCTATGAAAACTGCGGGTATTTCTCCTATGCTCTTTGTACCCTTGAATAAGTAATATCCTACAAACCCTCCGATGATACCCATGTTAAGGATGTTAGCCCCTAATGCTGTTATTCCACCATCACCGAATATTAGACCCTGTAGTATAAGTACAATTGATAATAATAGAACTGCTGCCCATGGACTTGCGAATATTATGGCGATGAGTGCTGCGCCAACCATATGTCCACTGGTACCCCACAGGATTGGGACATTCATTGCTTGTATCGCGAATATACCCGCTGCTAAGACCGCGAAGAGGGGGATTTGTCTTTCTTCGAGTTTTGCGCTGGCCCATCGAACACTGAAATATAATGCCACGAGTGCTATTATCCAGTAGATAATGCACTGGGAAATTGGTATGAAACCATCTGGTATATGCAAATTATCTGCCTCCTCATTATTTTACATAGTCATATAATACATAGTATAATATAAACATAACCCCTAGTATTACTATTGATCGTGTTCTTTATATACTATGTAATAATAGTTTTTAGTTTTTCCAAAAAAACAAAGTCTGGGAGGATAAACCTCCAAACTCAAAATTAAGAAGAAAGGGGTGCTGGACATGGATTGTGTGGAGACTATTTCCTAGCCCTTGCAACTTTTCTGGCTATGACTAATTCTCCAATGGCTATAAGCCCGACAAAGAATTTTTCAAGCCCACCAGTTGCCCAGATCGCCTCTCCAAACGTTGCCTTTTTTATCCTCTCCTCATATTCTGCTGCTGTTATCCTTTCCCCTGTTCTCCTCCTTGTGATTATAGCAGCGGCTTCCATGAGTTCATCCCAGCTTATACCCTTCAATTCTTGGGACATGGCCTCGAAAATCCTGTAAACCTTAATCTCATATAAGCTGGAAAGCGTCTTAACTATGTCTAATGCCCTTACGATTCCAACAATAACACCTTCATCATCCAATACTGGCAGGTTAACAACTTTGTGTTTTGAGATTTTTAAGACTGCTAGTCTTGCCGGGTCATTTTCATGGACGTGTATGATCTCCTCTGGTATGTGCATGATCTCGGATACTTTCTTTTTTCCTTCTCTAAGCCCCCTGATAACGTTAAGGGATGTTATCCATCCTATAAGCTTCTTTTCCTCGTCTACTATTGGTATAGTGAATCTTTTATGTGTCTCCATTTTTTCTGATACTTCATCCAGGTCCGCATCCGGGCCTACTACTATAAATTTTTTATCCATAAGCTCTTTAACTTTCATAGGATAACCTCTTTAATTTTAGCGCCCCTACTGGGCATTTGGTGGAGCATACTTCACATAATATACATTTATCCTCTGAGAATATGAGTTTTTCATCTTCGAGTCTTATGGCATCTGTTGGACAACTTTCCTCACATATTTGGCATGCTACACAAGCTTCCTGGTCTATTAGAAGTTCTTTCGTTTTTATCACGGGTCCGAGTTCTCTTTCGAGTTTTATCGCACCTTCTTCGCACACGTTTGCACAGGCCCCGCAGCCAATACATATACTGGTGTCTATGGTTGCAGTTCCATCTTCGAGTCTTATTGCGCTGGTTGGACAAAATCTGGCACATGTACCGCAACCTTTGCACCTCTCACTGTCTACTTTTATGTTTTTCATCCTTAGGATTCTGTGGGGTATTTTCAAGTCTTTAAGATGATACTTCACTTCATCGTTTATTGTTGCAGTGCTCTCAACCACGTTTATGCATCTTATGGGACATGTCTGGGCGCATATTTCACATTTCACACAATTTTCAAGTAATCTAGCAGGTCTTGTGGATTTTGCATCGGCTATGGCGTCAACTGGACATTCTTCGGCGCATAGGTTACATCTTACACATTCTGGGGAGATTGTTATGAATTTACCTTCCATTTTACATCTTCTAATATCTAAACCTTTGCCTTCTATGGCTTCTAACTCCATGTATCTTCTTTGCATGTCTTCTTTAAACGCCTCTTTACTCTTTTTAAATGTTATATCCATCATTATACACCGTTCGTGTCGATTAGTTTGATGGCGTTTACTGGGCATATGTTTTCACATTCGCCACAGCTGATACACGCTTCCTGGTCAACTATTATTTTATCGTCTTTGAGGCTTAGGGCGTTTACTGGGCATTTATTCACGCAGATGCCACAGGCCTGGCAGATCATATCATCGGGTATTATTTTTCCACTTTTAGGCTCCTTGATTTCCCTTCTTTTAAATAGTATTCTATCATCCTTGACTGTGAAGAATTCCTCTCTGAGTGTTATTGCCTCCACTGGGCAAACTTGTACGCATTTTCCACAATATACACATTCATCTCCTATGCTAATCGGGGCTGGCATTTCGAGTTCTATGCAGTTTACTGGGCATTCATCGACGCAAGCCCCACAACCAATACACTTCTCCTCTAAACTTTTTATCCACCTACCTGGTTTAGTTTTTTCGATTATCCCCAACATTTCATCTATTTCAATGTTTCCGTCCATGATTTCCTTGATTTCTTCCTTTATTCGGTCTGTCACATCTATTTCAAAGCCTTTTTCGTCATGTTCTTTGCTGATATTATTGGCAATATCTTCTAGGATGGAGTTTATTTTGCTTGTGGCATCTGCTATTTTTTCTGTTTCTTTTTCGAGAACTTCTGATGCGATTTCCATGGTATGTATCCTATTAAATTTCCTGGAGGCTGCGGTCCTTGTGGTGTATTTTATGGCGGTTGATGGGCATACATCCATGCATTTTTCGCATCTTGCACAATATGCGGGGTCTATGTATGGTAGTTTACTTACTTTACCGACTTTTATAGCCCCCTTGGATGGGCAGACTCTTGTGCATGTCATGCAACCTATGCACTGGTTGTGGTCTATGACTAGGGCTTTTCCTGTGGCCACGGCCCTTGGTAGGATTTCACCATATTTTATGGCCTCTGAGGGGCATGCGCGGGCGCAGTAGCCACATCTCACACACTTTTCTTCGTCTATCACTGGATGTATTTCCTCTTTACCAGAAGCTACGAGTTCTATGGCCCCGGTTTTACAGGCTGCAACGCACGCCCCACAATTTAAGCAAAGTTTAGGGTTTATAGTTGGTATTGGTTCCCTTATAGGCTCTGATAGGATGGTTTTCATTTTTATGGCATCATATGGGCATGCTTCCCTGCATAGTATGCATCCTATACATTTTTCATCTATTTCGATGTGGTTGTCTGGTGGTACTTCATGGATAGCATTTACTGGGCAAACTTTAAGGCAAGGCCTATCCTTACATTCTTTGCATTTCTTGTCATCTATCTCATATTGAACTTCTACTTCCCTTATCGGTTTGTATGTTTTTCCGACGGTTACTGGGATTTTATCAGCCCCTTATCTGGGATGGTTTTAATGTTATGAGGATCCTGCCATCTCTTAGGAGGAATCTTGCAGTGTATAATCCTGGGACTCCGAATGGGCATGTTTGGTAGCATATACTGCACCTTAGACACTTGTCAGGGTCTCTTTCAGTGACTCCTTTCTCTTCATTGTAGGTTAGAGCGCCTGTTGGACATTCATCAATGCATAATCTACAACCTTTGCATTTTTCCTCATCCCAAGTTATTACATTTATCTTAAGCCTGTCTGTTATATTCTCCACTATTTTGGTTACTTTCTCCTCATCTGGGAGTATTTCCAAGGCTCTTTCCATGATCTTGGATAGTGGAAATTCCAATTTTATAAGCTTTTCAGGGTCATAATCTGGCAATTTCCTAACCCTTTCAACTTCCAAGTTTATGGCCTCTTCTAGGCTTTTAACTAATAGGTTGATTATCTCTTTTTGTTCGTCGATGTTTGTGATGAAAACTTCTTTTATAGCTCCTTTTATTGGGCATGTTTTGATGCAATCTCCACATGATACACATTTTGACTGGTCTATGGTGATTATATTGTCCTTGGATGATATGGCCCCTACTTTGCAGGCATCTATGCATTTTTCGCAGCGTATGCAGAGATAATCATCGATGACATAGAGAGTTTCCTGTGGTAGTATCCGGTATTCTTCTTTTATAAGATAGTTTTCACCTGTTTTGAGGGTTTTTGGTTCTGTTGGGCAAACTTCCACGCAAAAGCCGCACCTTATACAAGCTGATTCATTTATGACTGGGTAGGCCATTTCCATTTCATCGTCTCTCACCAACTTTATAGCTCCTGGGGACGGGCAGGATGCTACACAAGCCCCACAGGAAATGCATAATTCTTTTTGGACTTGTGGGAAATCCCTGAACCTTGATGGCGACTCAGCTATCTCAGGGTCTGTTTTAGCGTCTAGGAATCTTTTAATCCATTTTTTCCTCGCGAATTCATATATGTACCATATTACAGAGGACATTATAGTTTACCTCTCATCCCCTTGTGTGAACATTCTTCTGAGGTTGTTCATACCTCTGAAGTCCTTTTTGCGCCCATCTTCATCGACTATTGTTACACGTTCGGTGCAGGCGATGCAAGGGTCTATACTCTGGTATATGGCAACCGCATCTGCTATTGTAGGTGAATCATTGAACATGTGCTTTACACAAGCTTCAAGGTTCATTATAGTGGGGGTTCTTATGGTTATATCCCCTATAATACCATTTTTTGCTGTTTCAAATATGTATGTGACTTCGCCCCTTGGGGCCTCGTATCTGTTATCAATTGAACCCTCCGGTATCTTGTATTCTTTTCTTATCGGCCCCTCTGGGAGTTCATCAATGGCTCTTCTTATCATTTTTATGGATTCTAGTATTTCATCGAATCTTACCATTATCCTTGCATAGTTGTCACCTTCTTTTCTCCACACTGGTTTGAAGTCGAAGTAGTCTGTGAAGGTTGGATGTTTTTGTCTCCAATCAAATTTGACCCCTGAGCCCCTTGCTGTAGGCCCTACTGCCCTCACATCTATTGCGTCTTCTTTGCTCATTTTCCCTATATCCTTGGATCTTAAACCTAGGAGTGCTCCTGTTTTGAACATTTTCCTATACCTGTATACTGCTGGTTCCACGATATCCAAATTCTCTAGTATTTTCTTCTTTTGGGATTCTTTTATGTCCATTCTAACCCCGCCGACTATGTTCCAAGCGTAGTGCACTCTGTTACCTGTTATCATCTCTGTAAGATCCATTATCTTTTCTCGAACGTTTAATAAGTATATTGCTAGGGTTTCATGTTCTATTGCCAGGAAGTATATTGCATTGGCGATCAAGTGACTCTGTATACGGTTGAGTTCCCCTATTATTACTCGTAGGTATTGTGCCCTGAGTGGGGGTTCGCAGTCAGCGATCTTCTCTAGGCCTTCGATGAATGTCACCGGGTGGAAGTGGGAGCATATGCCGCAGACTCTCTCTGAAAGGTAGACCACCTTCTGCCATGGTTTGCCCTTGGCTATCTGTTCCACGCCACGATAGAAATAGCCTAAGTCGACTTCAGCGGCCACTACCCGTTCTCCTTCTGTTTTGAGTTTTATCCTTAATGGTTCTTTTATCCCGGGGTGAATTGGCCCGATGGGTACGTAAGTCATTATTATCATCCTCTTATTTTGAGTAACTGGCCAGGACACCTGGTACGTATTTTAATATGGCTGTGGCTATCTCAGCTGGTCTTGGCGGGCATCCTGGAACCTCCGCGTGTACTGGGATGAAATTTTTTACTGGGGCTCCTGTCTTGTCACTTTCTTGTTGGAATATGCCCCCGGTTAGGGCGCATGCTCCTATTGCAAGAACAGCCTTTGGTTCTGGGACTTTGTTGTATAATTCTATGAGCTTTTCTTGCCATTGTTTCGCCACATGTCCTGTGACTAGGAGTGCGTCGCATTCACGTGGATTGTTATGATAATATATGCCATATTGTTCTAGGTCGTATCTTTTTGATAGTAGGGCTGCTACTTCTATATCGCATCCATTGCATCCTCCGGTGCAGATTAGGCAAACGTGAATGGATCTTTTTCTTATGAAGTCCTTTATCATCCACTTCCCTCTAGGATTTTTATTATCTTCTTCCTGGCCTCATCTATCAGTTTTTCATACTCTTCTGGGTTGATCTCCAGTTTCCCAGAAATTTCCAATTTTTCTATGACTTCTTCTTTTATGGATTCTACTTGTTCTTTGTCTAGGAGTTCTAGGTGGTATAGGTAGTCTAGTCCTAAGTCTAGTTCTATTTGTTTTTCAAGTCTGAAAAGTATTGCTTGTTCCATTGATGAGTGGGATGATTCTATCCTCGCCATATCTAAGTTCTTGGCTAATAATTCCTCCACTTCCTCTGTTGGGATCTTCAAGGTCTCCGAGAGTTTTTTCAGTACCTGATCTTTGTAGGCGTAACTTTCAAGTTTCCACAGTTTTATCTTTTTTATTGTCTCATCAGTCATAGAGCCACCCATAATATTAATGCGAATATGATCCCTATTATGCTCTCATAGACACCATATCCCGGTCTCATCCCGATCACGAACCCTATGAAGAATAATCCTAGCGGTGCATAGATGATTATGAGCCCTCCACCGATTAAAGCGATTATGAGGGGTATGGGTTCTATCCTTTTTCTTACGAATGGTTCGCTGTGCCACTTATAACTTACTTCCAATCCTATCAACATCCCAATGGCGAACATGACTAAATGTAGAAGGTACGTGAAGTATGGCATCCTAGAAGCCTCCCCCCTTGAATATGAAGGCTGCAGTAATTATGAACATAATTATAACAAACCAGAATGCTATGGTCTCAATCTTCTCCACCCTTTCACCTAGGAAGAAAAATGACACCAATACTGTGAATATTATAGCTGCTATTATCGCTACCCTTAATTGCATGATACTAGCCGCGACCATTACCATGACAAGTATGCCAATCATCGCCAGTGACAAGATTATATACGATTTCTCCATTATTTCACCTCACACAAGGACAGCATTTGCAAGGGCCAGTACAGCGAATATCCATTGTATCATCACTGAATGATATGGTGCCACCATCGGCGTCAAGGCACAAATAAACCCTAGCAGGATTGTGATGATTGTCATCCCTATGATATAATCTAGTGGCGTGCTTATTACACCCCCAAAGAAGAGGGTTAAAAAGCACCATAGGAGTACAAAGTATCCTAGGATCTCACCCATCATTAGAACACCCCTTATAACCCCAAAATGTTCAGTTTTGTAACCTGATACTATATCTTTACCCCAGAC